>NZ_JBSFNS010000013.1:0-155985 GCF_053587275.1 Amycolatopsis sp. NPDC003676 | reverse complement strand
TTGTTGTCTGAGTCTCGGCTCGTCGCCTGGCGGCGACATTGCCGTCCTCGGGTGCGTGGGGCACCCCGAAGCTTGATTGTGATGACGGTCTGAGGGTGGTTGTCAAGGCTGGAAAGATGCCTTGACAACCACCCTCAGACCGCATTTTGGCTTCGTATCGGGGTGCGGGGGTGGTGTGGGTGCACCTCGAGTTGGGTGCATTGGCTGCGGTTCGTGACTGGGGCTGGCGCCCCAGCCCAGCGACGGCGAGCGGAGCGGTCCGGGAAGGGGTCCCTCACGGCGCGCGGAAGGTCGTGAGGGGAACCCTGAGGGAATCAGATTCCCTCAGGGTGGCCCTCACGTACAACTACCCGCCGACAGAAAGCCGTGAAGGGCTCATTGCATTCGGGCATTCAGCGGGTGGCGGTGGCGGGGGTCCAGAGGGCGTCGATTTCTCGTTCCGCCGCGGCCAGGCTTTCCTCGGCGTGCGGGCGGAAGTCGGCCAGGGCGGGGTTGACGTCCGCCATGGTGAATTCCGCGGTGATGAAGCGCGGTTCCAATCCGGTCAGGGAGAGGCCGTGCGGGAGCCAGCCTTCTGCGTGGTCCCAGCCGTACCGGGGCGTGCCTTCTCCGTAGCCGCCGCCTCGGCTGGCCAACACCAGGAGTTCCCGGCCGGTTCCCAGCACTGACGGGTCGTCGCCGGCGGAGGCGATGAGGCGGTCTACCCAGGCTTTCACCGAGCTGGGTGCGCCGTAGTTGTAGAGCGGCAGGCCCAGCAGGACGGTGTCCGCGGCCAGGACCTCAGCCGCCAATTCCGCGCCGATTCGGGCGGCTTCGCGGTGGGCTTCGGTGTGCTCGGACGACGGGGTGATGCGGGCTTCCCAGGCCAGCGGGTCCAGGTGCGGGACCGGGTTCGCGCCGAGATCTCGGTAGGTCACCGTCCCCTCCGGATGGGCTGCTCGCCAGGCCTGAGCAGCACGGGCGCTGAGTTTGCGGCTTACCGAGCGGTCGCCGTTGATGCTGGAGTCGAGGTGCAGCAGGTGTGCCATGTCGATGACCGTCCGTAGATAGTTTGTGTTGGACAAACCATTTATAGCACGGCAGCTACCCCGGCCGTCTCGTAGACTGGACACATGGCTCCGCTGCCGCTCGTCGCCCAGGCTCCGCGCAGGTCTGGTGCGTTGCTCGAGCACTTCGCGCGACGGATCCGGCTGCGCGCGGAAAGCGTGCTGGCTCCGTTCGGGCTGCGGCCTCGGCACTTGATCGCGCTGACTGTCCTGCAGACTCGCGGATCCAGCACCCAGCAGTCCCTCGCGCAGATCCTCGAGATGGACAGCACCAACGTCGTCGGCCTGCTCAACGACCTCGAAAACGACCAGTTGATCGAGCGGCGGCGGTCGCCGGAGGACCGCAGACGGCACGTTGTCGTGCTGACCGAGCGCGGGGCGAAGGAGTTGGCCCGGGCCGAGGCGGCGCTCGCGGCGGTCGAGGACGAGGTTTTCGCGGCGCTTGACCCTGACCAGCGCGAACAGCTCTACAACTTGCTGTTGCAGGCGGCTTCGGGAACGGTCGACAGCAGCTCTTGCACGGAGGAACCTCCGGCCTGCTGAACGGGGAGGGGCAGCGAAGTGGACGGTGCCGCCGAGCGGCTCGCGAAGTACCGCGCGATGCGCAACTTCGCGAAGACCGACGAGCCGTCTGGTGCGAACGCCCCCAAGGAACCTGGTTACCGGTTCGTCGTGCAGCGGCATCGGGCGCGGCGGAAGCATTACGATTTCCGGCTCGAACTCGGTGGCGTGCTGGTCAGCTGGGCGGTGCCGAAGGGGCCGACGCTTGATCCGAAGGCGCGGCGGATGGCTGTGCACGTGGAGGACCATCCGCTGGAGTACGCCGATTTCGAGGGCGTGATCCCGCACGGCGAGTACGGCGGCGGGGACGTGATCGTGTGGGATCGCGGGCGCTGGGAGCCGGTCGACACCGACGATCCCGAGCAGGCGCTCGCGGACGGGAACCTGCACTTCGATCTGTTCGGCGAGAAGCTGGCCGGGCGCTTCGTGTTGATTCATCCCAAGCGCGACGGCGACGGGAAGCAGTGGTTTCTGCTGCACAAGCAGGACGACCACGCCACGGCCGGCTGGGACGCGGAGGATCATCCGAAGTCGGTGAAGAGCGGGCTCACCAATGACGAGATCGCGGCCGCGCCACCGGCGTTGTGGCGCGGCGATCTGCCTGCCACCGAGGCGGAAGTTCCGCTACACCCGGTGTTCGAGCCTGCGTCGGAGGACGAACTCAAAGCGTTGCGAGACCTTGGCAAGCAAGGCACGTGGACGGTCGCCGGGCGGCAGCTGAAGGTCACCAATCTCGACAAGACGTTGATTCCCGGCCGCGACGACGAAGCGCCGATCACCAAACGCGAGCTGATCGAGTACTACACCCGGATCGCGCCGACGATGCTCCCCTACCTCGCCGGCCGCGCGCTCAACACCAACCGGTTTCCGGGCGGCGTCGGCAAACCCGGTTTCTGGCACAAGGAAGTGCCCGACCACGCGCCGGAGTGGCTGCATCGCTGGCATTACGAGGCAGCCGACCCCGGCGACGTGCAGCAGTACCTCGTGCCCTCCGGCGTCGCGGATCTGGCCTGGCTGGCCAATTTCGCCGCGCTGGAGCTGCACGCCTGGACGTCGCGCACGTCCGACGTCGAGCATCCGACCTGGCTGCTGTTCGACATCGACCCCGGTTCCGAGACGTCCTTCGACGACGTGCTCGCGCTCGCCCGGCTGCACCGCACCGCGCTCGACCACTTCGGGCTCGTCGGACGGCCGAAGACGACCGGGCAGCGCGGCATTCAGATCTGGGTGCCGGTCGAGCCGCGGTATACGTACGCCGAGACGCGAGCGTGGGCGGAAACCGTGTCGAAGTCGATCGGCAAGATCGTGCCGGACCTGGTGAGCTGGGCGTGGCACAAGGACCGCCGCGGCGGGCTGGCGCGGCTCGACTACACGCAGAACGTGCTGAACAAAACCCTCGTCGCGCCGTACAGCGTGCGGCCGAAGCCGGGGGCGCCGGTCTCCGTCCCGCTGGAGTGGGACGAACTCGACGACCCCGACCTCACTCCGGATCGGTGGACGATCCGGACGGTGCTCGATCGCGTGGCGAAGACGGGAGATCCGTTCGCTCAGTTACTCGACGTGCACCAACACCTGCCGCAGCTGTCGTGAAAATCCCCGCCGCGGCAACGACGGCGAAGCCGATCAGCAGGTAGCGCGCCGACGTCACCATCGACGGTGCGCCCACGTTCACCAGCAGCCCGGCGATCGACGCCCCGAACGCGGTCGCCATCGTGAGCACGGTCGCGATCGCGGCCGCCGCTTGCTGACCGCTGGCCATCGCGGCGACCGACAGGTGTGGCATGGCGATGCCGATCCCGGTGCCACCGGCCAGCAGCACGATCAGCCATGCCAAGACTGAAGCGTTTTCCTTCTGCAGCAAGGCAAGTACGACGAACGCGAGAGCCAGCAGTGTCGGTCCGGCCAGGCAGAGCAGCCGGACCCGGCGGGTTGACGAGCTGACTATCTGACTCGCCGACCAGCCGAACGACAGCGCGGCGGAGAAGAATCCCGCTGCGGCAGGCGGCAATCCGCCGAGGTGCTGGCCGAACAACGGCAGGAACGACTCCACCGACACTCCGGCCGCCAGGCACATGATGGTCAGGTAGATCCACCTCAGCGACGAGCCGGACTCGTACGTGGCAGCGGGCAGCACGCGGATCGCGGCGCGCTTCTCGACGAGCAGAAATGCCAGCACGAAGCCAAATCCCAGCACGATGAACGCGGCCATTGCGACGACGTTCGTCAAGATTCCGGCAACACTCACCGCCCCGACCGCACCCACGACGGCGACCAGCGCGAAGGTCGGCACCGGGGCCTCCTCGCCGCTTCGTTCGCTACGCGGAAGCGCCCGCGGAACCAACGCCGCGATCACGACCGCCGCAACCGCCAGCACGACGAACGCCACCCGCCACGAACCGAATTGCGCGAACAGTCCGCCGAGCGCCGGGCCGACGAGGTTGCCGACGCCGAACATCGCCGAGATCAACGCACTCCCCCGAGCCCACAACTGCTGCGGCAGCGCCGAATGAATCACCGCGAACCCAAGTCCGGTCAGCAATCCCGCGCCCAGTCCCTGCATCCCGCGACCGGCCAGCAGCACCGGCATCGCCGGGCTCACCGCGCACACCACCGAGCCCGCCGCGAAAACGCCGAACCCGAGGTAGTACGCCGCCGCGTTGCCGAGCCGGGCGAGCGCCCTGCTGACGAACATCGTCGCGACGACCTGCGCGACCAGGAATGCCGTCATGTTCCACGCGTAGAGCCGTTCCCCGCCGATGTCGGCGACTGCGGTCGGCAAAAGGCTTGCCGCCACATAGATGTTGACCGCGCCGACGAGCACGCCGCCGGCCAGCACGACCGCTGTGCTGAAGTGCGCTCCCAATTCGCGCCACGAACCCACTCGCTTCTCCTCCCGGATGCCTTATGCGGTCGCATCATCTCCGGGCGGGAGACCCCGGTAATCAGACAAAACAGGCGTGAACTGAGTCACATTCAGCGTTTGGTGAGCACCACCAGATAGCGGCACGGCTGGGTTCCGGGGTTCTCGTACGCGCAGTCGACCGGGCGGCCCAGCTGAAGGCAATCCCTCGCGGAGAGTTCGTGCACCACTTCGCCTTCGCGGAAGCGCAATTGGCCGGACAGCACCCAGACTTGGTGATCCGCGACGACATAGGAACTCGCCGGGAACCCGGCTATCGCGCCGGGCGGCAGGTCGATTTCCACCAGCTCGGTCGCGCCGTGCCCGGGCGGCGAGACCGCGCGGCGCACGTAGCCGGTGACCGGGTCTTGCCAGGTCGGCTGGTCCTCGCGCCGGACGAGGCGGCGGTCGTCCCCCTCCGCGCGGGCGATGAGTTCGGACAGCGTGAGCCCGAGCGCGGTGGCGAGCCTGCTCAGCAACACGGCCGTCGGCTGCGCCTCGCCGCGTTCGATTTTCCCGATCATGGCGCGGGAAACTCCGGAGCGTTCGGCGAGCACGCCAGCGGACAGCGCACGGTCCTGGCGGGCTTCGCGCACCGCCGCGGCGAGCGAAGCGGAGAGGGGATCGGTCACAGTGGTCGACTATAGCAGCGGCTTGTGTCTACTATCGTGCACATGCTGATCCGACCTGCCGAAGAACGGGACGCCGAAGCCTGCGCGGCGATCTACGCGCCGTACGTCCGGGAAACCGCGATCACCTTCGAGACCGAACCGCCGACGCCGACGGAAATGGCCGCACGGATCGCGAAAGCGACGAAGTCGTACGCATGGCTGGTGCTAGAAATCGACGGCGCGGTGGTCGGGTATGCGTATGGCAGCCCGTACAAGGAACGTGCTGCTTACCGTTGGTCGTGCGAAGTGAGCGTGTACCTAGCGCAGGACCGACGACGCGCAGGTGGAGGGAAAGCCTTGTACGAAGCCCTTTTCGCCCGCCTAGCCGAACGCGGCTTCCGGACCGCAGTCGCCGGGATGACGCAGCCGAACGAACCCAGCGTCGGGCTGCACAAAGCGATGGGCTTCGAACTCATCGGAACCTGGCGCAAGATCGGCTGGAAACACGGTGCCTGGCGCGACGTCACTTGGATGCAACGCGAACTCGCCCCCACGACCGACGCCGCACCAGAGGAACTGCGTTAGTCCACCCCGAGGTCGAGTTCCTCGATGTCGTGCTCCAACCGAGCCCGCCAGGACCACTTCGGTTCCGTCCAGTTGGTGTCCGACGGTGGTGGCTCCCCCAGCGGCAGCGCGGGATCGACCACGCCGTGCGTCACCCGGTAGGCCAGCGCTGACGTCGCCGCGCGGATCCACTTGTCGCCCGCGGCGCCGGACGGCGGCGCGACTCCGAACGCGTGCGTGAACCACACCGGCAACAACGCGCTCGACCCGATCGCCTCGGTGATCCGTTCGCGCAGCCGGGAATGCAGCTCTTCCCAATCCCGCTCGCACTTCTCGATCTGCGGCAGCACCCGGGTCCGCGTCACCTCGTCCGCGGCCAGAAGTTGTTGCGCCGCTTCGGCATCCTCCCGCGCGGCAGGAAGCTGACGGTCCAGCACACCGCGCCGGCGAGCGACCACTTCGGACAGTCGCGACTCCGCGTCGTCCCGTTCTGGCGTGCCGCGCTCGGCTGTCGCCAGCACCTCCAGCACACCGATCAACGCGACTTCGCACTCCGCCAACGCTTTCTGCGCCTGAGGCAGCCGCGCGAGGTCCTCTTCGTGCGGTCGGCGCTGGCTCGGCGTGAGCAGCTGCGCGGCGAGGCTGTGCCGCCGTTCCGCTTCGGCGGCGAGCTGTCGCAGCCGCGGGCCGACGTTGTCCAGGTCGACCACCGGAACCTTCTCCGACACTCGCACCGCGCGTTCGAGCACCAGCAGCCGCTGCCGGAGCCGTTCGAGCTGCCGGGCGGTGTGGTCGAGGCGGGTTTCGTGCCGGGAATGCGTTTCGGTGAACGACTCGACGGTCTCGCGCAGTTCGGAAAGGTCGCGGACGGTGCGGCTTTCCAGATCGTCGACGGTCTCTTGCATACCGCCGACAGTGTCGGTGAGAGCAACCAGTTCCGGATCGGCCTCCGTGCCTTCCTCGACCGGGTAGTACTCGGTGTCGCGGTAGTACTCGGAATAGGTCACCGCGCCTCCTGCACCAGAAACGCCACAGTCGCGACCGTGGCGAGCGCCGCCAGAATGACCATGATCGGCTGGGCAGTCGGCCCGGGCCCGATGAGCGCGACCGCGGTGAAGATCGCCGCCAGCGCTCCGCTGTACGCAGCCCGCTGCCGCCGGTTGACCATCAGCGGCGTCGGCCCGAGCGGCCCGAACGCGATCCGCAAGCCAGCGCCCAGCAACGGCAACGCGAGCAGCAACCAGACCGCGTTCAGTGCACCGAACAGCATCATCGCGCCGCTCACCATCCCGACCGCGACGGGCGCGACCGCCAGGTACAACGTCGTCCGCTGGACCTTGCCGCGCTTCGCCTCCAGCCGGGCGAGCCGCACCTGCTCGACGGCGGCGTCGACTTCCTTCTCGGTGCTCAGCAGGGCCTCCGCCCGCTCGACCAGGGTGTCGAGCGTCTGCGTGCGTTCGTCGTCCGCCTGGTCCGGCAGCTGCGCCAGACCCGCGCGAATCTCACGGCGGAGCGCGGACGCGCGCGCCATCACGTGGTCGCGCTGGTCCTCTGCGGGCGTAGTCACCTCGCCACTGTAGGTACCAAACGCACCGAAGCCGGGGAACGACGCGACTTCCGCCGGATCCAGTCAAAGCCGCAGAAGGTCCCGGCCGACGACGACCTCCCCGTCGAACCCGGCGGCGGCGTGCTTATGCCAGACCTCGTCGGGAATGTCCGCATCAGTCGGGACGAAATGCGACAGTACGAGCGTCCCGACGCCCGCTTCCTTGGCAAGCGCACCAACTCGGTCGACGCTCGTATGGCTCGCCAGCAGATGGTCCCGCAGCGTCGTGCCGTTGAACTGGCGCACCATTTCGTCGACCGCCGGGACGTACATGACCTCGTGCACCAGCACATCCGCGCCCGCAGCGAGCCGCACCAGGTTTTCGCACGGCGCGGTGTCGCCGGAAATCACGATGGACCGGTCCGCGGTGTCGACGCGGTAGGCGAAGGCGTCGACGATCGGCGGATGATCCACGCGGGCCGCGGTGATCCGCACGTTCTCGTCCTCGAAGACCACGCCGTCCGCCGCGATCTCACGCGGGTCGAGCAGCTGGTCCAGCGGACGCAGGCCCTCGTCGCCGACCCGGGTATCGATGTCGAAGCGGTTCAGCGCCAGGAAATGCCGGGTCATCTCCGCGAGCGGCGGCGGGCCGAACGCGGGGACCCGACGTTCCAGGTTCGCCGCCCAGGCCAGCAGGTAGAGGTTGCCGTAGTCGGCGTTGTGGTCGGAGTGGTGATGCGTGATGCCGACCGCGCGCAGCGAATCCAGATTGACTCCCGCGTGCACCAACTGCCGGGCGACGCCGTTGCCGCAGTCGATCACGTAGGTCGCGCCGTTGACGACGATCGCCTGCGCCGGAGCGCTCCGCGTGCGTTTCGGCGCGGGACCGCCCGCCGTGCCGAGGAGGATCAGTTGCGTGGTCATACGCGCTCGCTTTCGAGGTTGAAGGAATCAGTTCGCGACCGGCGCGCCAGCCACACGCCGAACCCCAGCACACTCCAGGCTGCAAGCGCGAGAAGCGCGGGCGGCGTGATCTGCTTGAGCAGCAACCAAGTCTGCCCGCCGAGGATCGCGACGCCGAGTACGGACAAAACGGCGTGCGACGTCCGGCGCATCCGGAACGGGGCCGCCGCGTGCAGTTCCGGTCGCAGCCGGCGCACCCGCCACGACGCGATGATCAGCAAGGTCAGCAACGGCCCGGTGACGATCGACGTCATGGCCGCGATGTTCGCGACGCTGAACCCGGCGAGCACCGGGACCACGCCGATCAGGTAGAGGATCGCCAGCAGCCAGTGCGGGGTGCCGAACCGGCGGTTCACCGCGCCGAGCCCGGCGGGCAGCCAGCCGTCGCCGGTCGCGGCGAGCACAGGTTTCGTGGCGGCCAGCAGCAGCGAATTGATGTGCCCGATCACCGATGCCATCGCCCCGCCGAGGATGAAGAAGGCGAACCCGCCCGGGGACAGGATGTGGCGGGCGACGTCGGACATCGGCTTGCCCGCGGACGCCTCCGCGCCGAGCACTCCGACCGACGGGATCGCCACGATCACGTAGATCACCGCCGCGACGAGGGTTCCGCCGACGACGGACAGCGGAATGTCGCGTCCCGGACGCTTCATCTCGCCGCCGATGTCGGCGATGAGGAACGCACCCGTGGTGGCGAAGGTGAGCATGGCCGCGGCGTTGAGCAAGCCGCCAATCCCGTGCGGGGTCAGGTTTCCGAACTCGCTCCACCGCACCTGTCCGGCTCCGGCGATCCCGTACAGCAGGAAGGCGGCGAGCATGACGACCGCGAGCACGAGGCCGACCCGGCTGGAGAACGTCGCGCCCGCCAGGTTCGTCAGGAAGAACACCGTGATCAGGGCGATCGCCAGCGGCCGGACCGGAACGCCCGGCACGAGCGCGCTGACGTAGTTCGCCCCGGCCAGCGCCATCAGGCTGAGCTGGATCACCGACACGGCGGACAGCCACATCGAAGCGAACCCGGCACCGGGCGAGACCAGCCGCGCGGCGTAGGTGTAACGGCCGCCGGTCACCGGCATCGCACTGCCGAGGGACGCGATCGGCAGCGAATAAACGATCACCGCGAGCGCCGCGAGGGCGAAGGCGATCGGTGCGCCGGCCCCGGTCAGCGCGATGGCGGTGCCCATCAAGGCGACGACCCCGCCGCCGACTACCTGGTGAAACGAGACTCCGACGGCTTGGAAGAGGGAGATGCTTCGCTTGAGGTTCGCGTCTACGGGTTCGGTCGGCATCGTGATCACTGCCTTCTGCTGGCCGTTGTCGATCGGCACAGCGTGACCCACTCCGCGCGGTCGCGGAAATACCGAATGTCCGCGGTGGCATAGCCGTTCGGGAATACCGGCGGGATAGCCGGGCGGGCATGGGAACGAGCGAATCAGGCATTGGACGGGCATGGCGTCCGGCAAGAACGATGAGGAGCCCGCGTTTTCCGATTTGGGGAGTTCCCATGACTGAGGCCGCTGCCCGCGATCTCGACGCCCAGGACCCGTTGCCGACGTCGCGGGCGCAGTTCCACGTCCCGCCCGCGACCGGCGGCGGCTACGCCGAAACGGCCTACTTCGCCGGGAACTCCCTTGGCCTGCAGCCCATCGCGACCCGCGCCGCGTTGGACGCAGAGCTGAGTGACTGGGCGCGGCTGGGCGTCGAAGGACACGTCGAGGCCGAGCGTCCGTGGGTCTCCTACCACCAGCAGTTGCGCGATCCGGCGGCGCGGCTCGTCGGTGCGCGGCCGGGCGAGGTCGTGATGATGAACTCGCTGACGGTCAATCTGCACCTGATGATGGTCAGCTTCTACCGGCCGACCCCGGAACGGCACGCGATCGTCATCGAGGACACCGCTTTCCCGTCCGACAGCTACGCGGTCCGCAGCCAGGTCGCGTTCCATGGCTACGACCCGGACGAAGCGGTCATCCGGCTTTCGCCGCGTCCTGGGGAATCGACGTTGCGCAGTGAGGACGTCGTCGGTTGGCTGGCCGAGCAGGGGCACCGGGTCGCACTCGTCCTGTTGGGCGGGGTCAACTACTACAGCGGGGAATTCCTCGACATCCCGGCGATCACCCGCGCCGGGCACGCCGCCGGAGCGGTCGTGGGCTGGGATCTCGCGCACGCGGCGGGCAATGTGCCGCTGCGGCTGCACGACTGGGGCGTCGATTGGGCCGCTTGGTGCACCTACAAATATCTCAACAGCGGGCCGGGGGCGATCGCCGGAGCGTTCGTGCACGAACGGCATCTCGCGGATCGGTCGCTGCCAAAGCTGGCGGGTTGGTGGAGCACTGACCCGGACGTGCGGTTCCGCATGCATCCGACGGTGACCCCGGTCGACACCGCCGACTCGTGGCAGCTGTCGAACCCGCCGATCCTCGCCATGGCCCCGGTGCGGGCTTCGCTGGAGATGTTCGCCGCCGTGGGCATGGATGCCTTGCGCGCCAAGAGCATCCGCCTCACCGGGTACCTAGAGACACTGCTCGACGAAGCCTGTGCGGGGCGTCCGATGGAGGTCCTCACGCCCCGCGATCCGGACCGTCGGGGAGCGCAGCTTTCCGTCCGGCTACGCGGTTTGGACGCCGACGTGATCAGCGCCGCGCTGCGCACCCGGCACGGAGTCATCGCCGACGCACGCCGTCCCGACGTCATCCGCCTCGCGCCCGTACCGATGTACTCCACCTTCCACGACTGCTGGCGCGCGGCGACCGCGCTGGCGAAGGTCGTCAGCGGTTCTTGCGCCGGATCTTGATCGCGCGCAAGTCGGTGACCGCGTAGTTCAGGTCCCGGTACGGCAATCCATGCGCGGCCAACGCGACGGTCGCGCCGTCTTTAGCCGCGCGTTCGTCGTCGTCCGGACCAGCTGGGACCTGGCAGCGGAAGGTGAACGCCGTCGCGTTGACGTCGTAGCTGAACGTGCCTTCCGCGGTGAAGGCGACGTCGGTCTTGGCTTCCAGCACCGCGCGGGCACTCTCGTCGAGAGCGCCGAATTTGCCGCGGATGATCACGCGGAACGCGTCCATGTCAGGCGTCCTTCCGGGTCGCATAAGTTAGTACTTGGTCGCTGAGCAGGCCTTCTACCGCGTCGAGAAGCGTCAACGCCGCCTCCGCGATGTCGTCCGGCCGCTCTCCGGCGACGGTGCGGTTGCCGATCTCGCCATACAGCAGGCTGTGCACCCACCCGATCTGCGCGGCGACCAGCCTGGGCACCGGATCGTCCTGTGCCGCACCGGTTTCCGCGACCAGCAGGTCGGCGAGTTCGGCGACCATCTGCTGACCGAGGTCCTGCAGCCGGGCGGCGAGCGTGGGCGCGGCCAGCATCATCGGCAGCACCCGGCCGAACCCCGGGCTGAGCCCGATCGTCCGCGAGCGCTGCCGGATCTCGTCGCGCAGGCGGTCCAGCACCGCGCGCGCCGCGGATACTCCGGGCCCACGTTCCCGCACGATCTCGGCCAGCCGTCCCGCCGATGCTTCCGACGGCGGCAGGACCAGGTCTTCCTTGACGCGGAAGTGGTTGTAGACCGTGTTGACCGCGACGTCGGAGGCCTCCGCGACCTCGGCGATCGTCACCGCGTCGAATCCGCGCTCAACGAACATCCGCAGCGCGGTTTCCGCGATGCGCCGCACTGTCTCCTGCTTCTTCCGCTCCCGAAGTCCCACGCCGAAGAGTGAAGCAGACTCCAAATTTGGTGTCGACTCCATTTTTATGCTCGAAGCTCCTGGATATCGGGGAGATCCCGGAGGACGGGACGGCCGCCGACCCGGCATCATCGACCAGGTGCGGATCGGCTTGCTGGGCCCGCTGGAGGTCCGGAACGACGACGGTGCCGCGGTCGAGATCACCGGCGCCCGATTGCGGACGCTGCTGAGCGCCCTCGCGCTGGAGCCCGGCCGGGTCGTCTCGGCCGGGCGGCTCGTCGACGCCGTCTGGGGGACGCGTCCGCCGGCCACGGCCAACGCGCTGCAGGCGCTGGTCTCGCGACTTCGCCGGGCCGGGACGCGGCTCGATTCCACGCCGTCCGGCTACCGGCTGCCCGAGGCGACCGTGGACGCGGCGCGGTTCGAGGAGCTGGTCACTGCGGCCAGGACGGCACCCGACGAGAAGCGAGTGGTGCTGCTGCGCGAGGCGCTCAACCTGTGGCGCGGCCCGGCACTCGGCGACGTCTCCGACGCGCAGTTCTTCCAGGGCCACATCGTGCGGCTGAACGAGCTGCGGCTTTCCGCCACCGAGGAGTACGCCGAAGCCGTGCTCCGCTTGGGGCACGGCGCGGATCTCGCCGAGGAGCTGTCGAAACAACTGGCCGAACATCCGCTGCGCGAACGGCTGGCCGCGGCATTGATGCTCTCGCTGCAAGCCGCCGGACGACCAGCCGAAGCGCTGCAGGTGTTCGCACGGATCCGAATGGCGCTGGCAGATGAACTCGGCGCTGACCCGGCACCCGAATTGTCCGCCGCGCACACCAAGATCCTCCGCGAAACAGCGGCCGACGAGGACGAAGCGCGCACGAACCTACGGGCCGGGCTGACGAGTTTCGTCGGCCGGAACACCGAGGTCGCGCGCGTGGCCAAGCTGGTCGGCGAGTACCGGCTGACCACGCTGACCGGGCCCGGCGGGGCCGGAAAGACCCGATTGGCCACGGAAACCGGACGGCATCTGCTGTCCGAACGCAATGGCGTGTGGTTCGTCGAACTGGCTCCGCTCACCGATGGCGCGGACGTCCCGCAGGCCGTGCTCGACGCGCTGGGCCTGCGCGAACAGATGTACCCCGGGACGCTCGCCATCGGCACCCCACGCGAGCGGGCGACGAGAGCGCTGCGCGATCGGGACGCGGTGCTGGTGCTCGACAATTGCGAGCACGTCATCGAAGCCGCCGCGGAACTGGCCGACCATCTGCTCGGCGAATGCCCCCGGCTGCGCATTCTCGCGACCAGCCGGGAACCGTTGGCAGTGCCCGGCGAAGCGCTCTGGCCAGTCGAACCGCTGACGCTGCCAGCGGAAAACGCGACGTCCGTCGAAGCGATGTCGTGCGCCTCGGTGCGGCTGCTGGCCGACCGCGCCGCTGCCGTCCGGCCGGGATTCACCGTCGACGAGTCCACTGTGGACGACGTGGTGCGGATTTGCCGGGCGCTCGACGGAATGCCGCTCGCAGTCGAACTCGCCGCGGCCCGGTTGCGGTCTCTGACCGTGTCACAGCTGGCCGCCCGGCTCGATGACCGGTTCCGCCTGCTCACCGCGGGCAGCCGGACCGCGCTGCCGCGGCATCGCACGCTGCGCGCGGTGGTCGACTGGAGCTGGGACCTGCTGGAACCGAACGAACGGCAATTGCTGCGCCGGTTGTCGGTGTTCTCCGGCGGCACGACCGCCGAGGCAGCGGAAGCGGTCTGCGGCGGTACACCGGAGCTGCTCAGCGCGTTAGTCGACAAATCGCTAATCACCGTTTCCGGGGACGCCGAGCCGCGCTACCGGATGCTCGAGACGATCAAGGCGTACGGCCTGGAACAGCTGACAGTGGCCGACGAACGCGAGGAACTGCGCCGGGCGCACGCCGAGTGGTTCGCCCGCTTCGCCGAAACCGGCGACAAGTACCTGCGCCGCGCCGAACAGATCGAATGGCTGGCCCGCTTCGCCGCCGAACACGGCAACCTGATCTCCGCGGCGCGCGGCGCGATTGCCGCTGGCGAGGCCACGACGGCGCTTCGGCTGGCGACGTCGTGCGCGTGGTTCTGGATGCTGACCGGCCACAAAACCGAGGCGCAGGAACTGATCGAGGCGGCCTTGGCGTTGCCCGGCGAGGTGGATCGCGAACTGCGCGCGATGGGGTACGCGATGGCCGCGTTGCTGCTGACCATCGGCATGACCTCCGAAACCTCCGCCGACGCCTTGGGCCGCAAAGCGCTCGAACTCAGCCGCGACAGCAAGAATTCCTTGCTGCGATCGATCATCCCGGTGTTCACGCAGACCGCGGACAGCAGCACGCTTAAGTCCACTTTGGACGAATTGCTGGCCGACGATGACCCCTGGCTGCGCGCGCATGCCCGGCTGCACCGGGCGCGGACGCAGCTGAACCTCTGGCACGACCCGGCCGCGCAGGAAGCCGACATCCGCGAGGCCGTCCGGCTGTTCCGGCTGTGCGGGGAACGCTGGGGAATGTCGCTGGCGCTGAACAGCCTCGCCGATGTCGTCGGCCGTCGCGGCGAACTGGAGGAAGCCGTTTCGTGCTATGAGGAATCGATCCAAGTCGTCTCGGAAATCGGTTCGGCGGAGGATGTTCTCTTCGCCCGCGGACGGCAAGCACACCTCTTCTGGCAACTAGGCGACAAGGCAGCGGCAGCGGCCGCGGTAACCGCCGCCGAACGCGACGCGCGGAGTGTGCCGTTCCCTGATGCGCTCGCGTTCCTGGCCCAGACGAAAGCGGACCTGGCCCGCTGGCGCGGCGATCTGGCGGAAGCGCGGCTGGAACTGAACCGCGCCGAAGCGCTGTTGAGCGAATCCGAGCCGCATCCGTTGTTCCGCGCGATGATCCAGCATTCGCACGCCTACCTGGACGCCCAAACCGGCGACCTGCCCACGGCCCGGGATCGCCGCCGCGAAGCACTCGCCTTGGCCGCGGAAGCCGGTGAGGTGTTGTATCTGGCGATCATCCTCCTGGGCGTCGCCGACCACGCGCTGCGCGTCAACCGCCCGGTCGCCGCCGCCGACCTTTTGGCCGCCGCACACGACCTCCTCGGCGGCCCGCACCTGGCTCTACCGGACGCGACCGCCATCGAAGCCGCCGTTCATGCCGAACCCTCAGGCACAGTCGACGACCCGATCGCCCTCGCTTACGACGTCCTCAGCTGATTCGGGAAGCCACCGCAACGCGAGCGCTCCCAGCCCCACACAAAGCACCGCCGCCACCCCCATCGCGACATGCAACCCACTCACCACCGCCCCCTTCGCAGCGGCAGCCCCCTCCGGTGCCAGCAACCGAAAAACGAACGCCGCCGCCGACCCCAGCAACGCGATTCCCAGCGCATGACCGATCTCGTTGGCCGTCTCGCTGATCGCCCCCGCCGAACCGGCCCGATCCGCCGGAACCGCGCCGACCGCCGTGTCCGCGACTAGCGAGAACGAGATTCCGTAACCGAAACCGGCGACCACCGTCGAGGCGACGAACCACGCGGCCCCGCCGGTGACCGTGGTCGCCAGCAGCAAAGCCAGCCCGAGCGCGATCGCGAAATGGCAGGTCACCAAGGCCGCCCGGCTCCCGATCCGCGCCGCGAGCGCCGGAGTGAGAACGCACGTCGCGGTCAGGGCGACCGCGCCCGGCAGCGCCAGCAGCGCGGCGTGCAGCACGGACAACCCCAGCACCGACTGGAGGTAAACCCCGGTCAGATACGCCGCCGCCGACCACGCGAACAGGGACAGCACCCCCGTGATCACCGCGACGGTGAACACCTTCTCGCGGAACAAAGTCACATCGAGGAGCGGATACTCCAACGTCCGCTGCCGCAGCACGAACCACGTCAGCACCCCGGCCCCGGCAACGCCGGCGAACGCGCCCGGCCAAGAAGGACCGTAGGCGGCGAATTCCTTGACGGCGTAGACCGCCAGCAGCAAACCGCCCGCGGACAAGGCGATGCTGAGCAGATCGACCTTGCCCAGCCGGGTCGTCCTGGCTTCCCGGAGCACCACCGGCGCGGCCGCGAGAAAGACCGCGACGACCGGCAGATTGACCAGGAACACCGATCCCCAGCCGAATCGGCTCAGCAGCAGCCCGCCGAGAATCGGGCCGACCGCGAACCCCGCGGCGAACGTCGCGGCGAAAATCCCGATCGCCCTGGCCCGACGCCGCGGCTCGGGGAACAGTTCGCTGAGCACCGCGAGCCCGGAGGGCAACAGCGTCGCGCCGCCGAGCCCCATGAGCACGCGGCAGCCGATGAGCCATTCCGGCGTGGGCGCGAACGCGGCGCCGGCGGAACCCGCCCCGAAGACCGCGACCCCGATCATCAGCAGTTTCAGCCGCCCGTACCGGTCGCCGAGGTTGCCGAACGCGATGAGCAGCGAGCCGACCGCGAAGCCGTAGCTGTCGAGTATCCACAGGGCCTGGTCGGCGGTCGGGGCGAGGGCGCGGGTGATGGTCGGCATGGTCAGGAACAGGATCGAACCGTCCATCGAGACCAGCAGGACCGGTCCGAGCACCACGAGCAGACCCAGCCAGGCGCGGCGAGTTTCCGTCATGCTCCCGATCCTCGGAACCCGCGGCCGCGCTCGGCCAGCACCGGCGATGAGTACCCCTCGCAGGTGCAGGCACTGGTCCGCGAGCTTGCCTACGATCGGGATCATGCAGACCGAAACCCTCGGCGTGTTCCTCAAGACCCGCCGCGACCGCGTGACGCCGGACGCCGCCGGGATGCGGACGTACGGCACGCTCCGCCGGGTGCCGGGTCTGCGCCGGGAAGAACTAGCCCAGCTCGCGGGCGTCAGCGCCGGCTACTACACGCGGTTGGAGCAGGACCAGTCCGGCACCGCGTCGCCGCAGGTGCTCGACGCGCTCGCGCGGGTGCTCAACCTCGACGAAACCGAGTCGAGCCACCTGCACAATCTCGCCCAGCGCTGCGGAGTTCCCCGGCTGGTGCGCCCCGCGCCGGAAACGCTGGACCCGCACGTGGCGACCCTGCTGCACGCGCTGAGCGACAGCGTCCCCGCGATCGTCCTCGGCCGCCGCGGCGACGTACTCGGCTGGAATCGCACCGGCCACCTCCTGCACGCCGAACATCTCGACTACACCGCGCCGGACTCACCCGAAACCCGCCCGTCGATCCCGCGGATGTTCTTCCTCGACCCGCTGCACCGCGACCTGTACCGCAACTGGGCGGAGATGGCCCGCACCCACGTCGGCTACCTGCGCCTGATGTCCGGCAAACATCCGACCGACGCCCGGCTCGCGGAGCTGATCGGCGAACTCGCCATGGGCAGCCCGGAATTCGCCGCGCTCTGGGCGGCCGGCGACGTCGTGGACTGCACGAGCGGCCCGATGGACCTGCGCCACCCGACGCTCGGCCCCGTGAACATCGACTACCAGGTCTGGCTCCAGCCCGACAGCCCCGACCACCAGCTCGAGGCCTATACGCCGCGCGACGCCGCCTCCCGGGACGCGTTGCGACTGTTGGAGGTCGCTTCCCGCTAACCGGCCTGCTCAACGCCCTTCGTATGGCATCATCCGCCGGTGACTGGCGAGCGGAGCGACCCGCACTCCATCGGGGAGGAAGACCTCGAGGACTTCGACTCCTGGACCGCGCAAGCCGCACTCGCCTCTCTCATCGACGAAACGCTCGGTTCCCCCGCGGTCATCCAGCTCCTCGCCCGCGAATCGCTGCGCGCCGAAGTCGTGCGCGAAGAGCTCTTCGCGAACGAGACCCTCCTCGCGAAGATCCGGACGCTGCAGGACCAGGTCATGGCCGAGGGCGACCGAGGGTTCCGTCCGCGAAACCGCGCGGTGTCGCCGCGCGAGGTGGCCTGGCTGATCGTCGCGGTGCTGCTCGGGCTCGCCTACCTCAGCCTGATGAGCGCGGCGTGGAGCCAGCTCCCCCTGTTCCTCCGGGTCTTCGCCGGAGTGATGATGCCGTGCGTCCTGTTCGCCACCGGCGCGCTCGCGGTCCGCAAGGTCACCTCGTTGCGCGAATGGATCAACCCGGAAGCCATGCAGTTCCACGAGGAGCAATTCGGCCTGGGGCCGCGCCGCTCGTTCGCCGCGCGCGAGATCGTGCTGCCCGAGGTCCGCGACGTCATCTCCGCGCACCGCCGGCTGCACTTCGGGACCACACTGGTTTTCGACCAACAACACGACCTCGGCGAGGAGGACAGCAGCCGAATCGTGCCCACAGCGGCGGCGAAACGGCTGCGGCGCGTCCTCGAACGCGCGGGCTCCGGCGCGGTCGCACTCGGCGGGCAACGCGGGTCGGGCAAGACCACCGCGATCCGTTCCATGCAACGAGGTCTGTTGCACGGCAGCGAAAACCCGGCGCCACTGGTGGTGGTCGCCTCCGCGCCAGCCACCTACGACGCCCGCGATTTCGTGCTGCACCTGCACAAACTGCTGTGCCAAGCCGTCCTCGCCCGGGTCCGGCAGGTAATCGGCCCGGGAACCGGCTGGCGATGGTGGGCCCGCCGGGTCCTGCGCGGAACGGCCGACCTCGCCGTCTCGGCCGCGCTCGGCTGGGCGATCGGCGGCCTGCTGTGGAACGGGAAATTCACGCACTTTCCCGCTGAACTGTGGAAAACCGTTACCGGCGTGCAGTTCCCTGACCTGATTGATCCTTTGTGGACAGACCAGCCGGTGAGCAACCGGATCGCATTGGCCACAGTCGCCGTCCTCACGCTCCGCTGGGCAGCGAAACTCCTCACCGCAGCAGTCGGCGCGCTGGTAATCCTCCTGCGTCGAAAGTCGTCAGCCGGACCGCGCGCCCTGCAGGCCGAAGCTCGCCGACAGCTGCTCCGGATCCAGTACCTGCTGACCTACACCACCGGCTGGTCGGGAAAACTCGCCATCCCGGCGGGCGGCGAACTGGGCCGCACCCGCACCACGCAGCGGGCCGAACAGCAGCTGACCCATCCGGAAGTCGTCGACGAGTTCCGCGCGTTCGCCCAGCTGACCGCCGAGTCGTTGCGCGAGGAGGGGATCACCGACCGGGTCGTGGTCGCCATCGACGAGCTGGACAAGATCGGCGAGCAGGACAAGGCCCAGCAGCTGGTGAACGACATCAAGGGCATCTTCGGCGTGCCCGGCTGCCTGTATTTCGTGGCGGTGTCCGACGACGCGGTGCTCAGCTTCGAGCAACGCGGCCTGGCCGTGCGAGACGCCTTCGACAGCGCGTTTTCCGAAGTGGTGCGCCTGGAATCGTTCACGCTGGACGAAAGCAGGCTGTGGATCGCGCAACGGCTGCCCGGCGTACCCGAGCAGTTCTGCTACCTCGGCCACTGCCTGTCCGGCGGCCTGCCGCGCGACCTGCGCCGCACCACGATCGACATGGTGGACGTGACGACCGAACACTACGAACCGTCGCTGTCGACCGTCACGAGCATCCTGATCTGCACCGACCTGGCTGCCAAGTCGAGCGGCTTCATCGCGCAGGCTCGCGGACTCCCGCAAACACCGGAGCTGGCGGAACTGTGGCCGAAACTGCTCCGCATCCCCGACACCCGCGAAGCAGTGGAACTCGCCGAACTAGCTGCCTCGTTGCATGAAGGAGCAACACCCGACCTAGCCGACGCGGTCAACCGGCTGCGCCTGCACAGCAGCGCGTTCGTCCTCTTCTGCGCCACCGTCCTGGACATGTTCACCGACGCGCTCACCCAGTCCCGCCTCACGCCGAGCCTGCACGAACTGGCCATCGCCCGCCGACGGCTCGCTCTAGACCCGCACCTCGCCTGGGCCGCCCTGAACGACTTCCGCAAGTCGCACGACCTGCCCTTGCCCAGCCGGGCATAACCACAGCTTCTGGATCACGGAAGAACCAGCTCTTGGACTTCTCGCCGCGCGGCTTCTAGCGTTGCGTCCATGACCACCTACGTCCTCGTCCCCGGCGCCTGCCACGGCGGCTGGTGCTTCGACCGGCTCACCGGCCAGCTGCGCGACCGCGGCCATCGCGTGCTCCCGCTGACGCTCACCGGCCTCAGCGAACGGCAGCACCTGCTGAACGGCGGGGTCAACCTCGAGACCCACATCGAGGACGTCGTCCGCGCGATGCAGGCCGAGCAGGTCGAACGCGCCGTGCTGGTCGGCCACAGCTACGGCGGGATGGTCATCACCGGTGCCGCCGACCGGGTGCCGGAACTGGTCGATTCACTCGTGTACCTCGACGCGTTCGTCCCGGAAAACGGCGACTCCTGCTGGAGTTTGACCGATGACCGGCAGCGCGAGTGGTACCTGAGCGTCGGCGAGACCGGATACGCCGTGCCGCCGCTGCCGTTCTTCGACCCGCGCGCGTCGGCTCATCCGCTGGCGTCACTGCTGCAGTCGATCCGGCTGGACGCTGACCTGAGCCGCTTCCGCCGCCGGGACTACGTGTACGCGACGATCTGGGACGGCGGGTCACCGTTCGAGCCGACTTATCGGCGGCTCGTGGAGGATCCACAGTGGAATGTGCACGCGCTGGACAGCAAGCACGACGTGATGCGTGACGCGCCGGAAGAGCTGCTGCGAATCCTTCTCGACGTTGCGGTCTAGAGACTCGTGAGTGTTTATGCCGGTTCTAACCGGCATAAACACTCACGAGCCCAACTCAGGCACCCGCTCCCCCACCGGCGGCTCCCCAGGCGGCGTCCCGTCCCCGAACGGCCTCCCGCCCAGCTCCTCTCGCCCATGCGGCGTAAGCCACCCCGCGAGCTCCGGCCCCAGCGGCACCACCCCGGTCGGGTTCACATTCCGGTGCACCACGTAGTAATGCTCCTTGATCTGCCCGAAATCGATCGTGTCCCCGAACCCGGGCGTCTGGAACAGATCCCGCGCGTACGCCCACAGCACCGGCATCTCCGTGAGCTTCTGCCGGTTGCACTTGAAATGCCCGTGGTACACCGCGTCGAACCGGACCAGCGTCGTGAACAGCCGCACGTCCGCCTCGGTGATCGTGTCCCCCACCAGATACCGCTGCCCCGCCAAGCGCGAGGAAAGCCAGTCCAGCCGGGAAAACAGCGCACGGTACGCCTCTTCGTAAGCCTCCTGCGAAGTGGCGAAGCCCGCTTTGTACACGCCATTGTTCACATCCCGGAACACCTTCTCCGCGACGTCCTCAATTTCGTCACGCAGCCGCTGCGGGTACAGCTCCGGCGCGCCGTCCCGGTGGTAGGCGCCCCATTCCAGCGACAGGTCCACGGTCATCTGCTTGAAGTCGTTCGTCACGATCTGTCCACTGGGGACATCCACAATGGACGGAACGGTGATCCCGCGCGGATAGTCCGGGTACCGCGCGAAAAACGCCTCCTGCAGCCGTTCGATGCCGAGCACCGGGTCGCGGCCGCCGGGGTCCAGGTCGAAGGTCCAGCTGCGTTCGTCGTGCGTCGGGCCGCACAGGCCCATCGACAGCACCTCTTCGAGACCCAGCAGCCTGCGCACGATCGACGCGCGGTTCGCCCACGGGCACGCTCGCGCGATCACCAGGCGGTAGCGGCCCGGCTCCACCGGCCAGCCGTCGCGGCCGTCGGCGGTGATGCGGTCGGAGATGTAGTTCGTGTCGCGCTTGAACTCACCCTGGTCGGGCATCGGCAGCCTTTCGTCGGGGGCGGGTCTAGTCGTCCGGGCAGGCCGAACAGTCCGACGGCTCCAGCGCGGCAGCCAGCCGGGCGAGGATCGGGCCCGCGGCGCGGACCTCCTCGGGCGAGAGGTGGTCGAACAGGAACGACCGTACGCGCTGAAGATGCCCGGGGTACGCGGCGGCGAGCTTGGCCTGCCCGAGTTCGGTGAGCGTCGCGTGCGCGGCCCGGCGGTCCTGCGGGCACTTCACCTTCCGCACCAGGCCGCGGCGCACCATCGCCTCCACGACCCGGCTGATCCGGCTCAGCGACAGCGCCGCGGCCTCCGCCAAGTCGGTGAGCCGCAGCCTGCCTTCGGGCGCTTCCGAGAGCGACACGAGCACGGTGTAATCGGTCAGCGAGACGCCGTTGTCGTGCGCGAACTGGTCCTCGAGAGCCCTCGGCAGGATTGTGACGACGCGCATCAACGGACGCCACACTGCTTCTTCTTCACTGGTCAGCGGGGTTCTGTTCACCACAGAGGGGGAGTATATCCGACACTTGCTCGCGCAATCAGTTATTGTGGGCTACAGTGCTAGTTGAACACTCAACCAAGGACCCGAAGGAACGGAACACATGACCAGCGCGACCACCTACGCCCACCTGACCGGCACCTACACGATCGACGGCTCGCACAGCCGGATCGGCTTCGTCGCCCGCCACGCCATGGTCACCAAGGTCCGCGGCTCCTTCAACGAGTTCGAAGGCTCGTTCACCCTGGACGGCGAGAACCCGGCGAACTCCAGCGCCAGCATCACCATCCAGAGCAAGAGCGTCGACACCCGCAACGCGGACCGCGACGCCCACCTGCGCAACAACGATTTCCTGTCCTGCGACGAGTTCCCGACCATCTCCTTCACCTCCACCGGGATCACCCAGACCGGCGAGGACACCTTCGACGTGACCGGCGACCTGACCATCAAGGACGTCACCAAGTCGGTCACCGTCCCGTTCGAGTTCGGCGGCTCCGCGAAGGACCCGTTCGGCAACGACCGCGTCGGCTTCGAGGGCTCGACCTCGATCAACCGCAGCGACTACAACGTGAAGTTCAACGCCGCGCTCGAGACCGGCGGCGTGCTGGTCTCGGACAAGATCACCCTCGAGTTCGAGATCTCCGCGATCAAGAACGCCTGAACGAACAGCCGGTGAAGGGTTCCGGAACACCGGGACCCTTCACCGTGTCGCGGCACCTCAGACGTCGAGCGCGGTGCCGTAGAGCCGCTCGACCGCGAGCCGGATCACGACTCGCCGCTCGTCCACCTGCTGCTTCAGGAACTCCGCCGGGTCCTCGGGCCGCGCGGCCTCCGGAAGCATCGCGAGCAACTCCTGCCCCACCGCGTCGCCGGGAACCTCGGTGACCCCGGAAACCTCCGCCTGCCCCTCGGCAACGGCGAACGACCACACGTCGCCGCCCTGAACGTGCACCGTCGCCCGCGGATTGCGACGCAGGTGGCTGACCTTGCTGCGGTCGGCAGTCGTGGAGAAACGCACCGTGCGGGTGCCGGGATCCCAGCTGTACAGCATGGTCGTCAGATGCGGCTGACCATTGCGTTTGATCGTCGCGAGCGTGCCGAACCGCTGCTGGCCGAGCAGGGCCGAGAGAGCTTCGTCAGACAGTTGCCGGGGTGCGGGTCCTTGACTCATGCCAGGCCCAACTCGCCGCCAATCCAGCACATTTCCCGCGGCTACCCCTATTTTCAGGCGCGCAACCCAGCGATCCCCACCTCAAGCGCCGCCTCCAGATGCTGCGGTTCGCCGGTAGTCAGCAGCATCAGCACCCCGCCCTGCACCCCCGCCAGCAGCGCCGACGCCGCCTGCTTCGGATCCAGTCCAGGCCGAACTTCCCCCGCCGCGCGCAGGTTCTCGATCCCCGCGGTCAGCTCGCAGAGCCACCGCTGCATCAGCTGCGTCACCACCGCCTGCGCGCCCGGCGTGTTGCGGCCGATCTGCGACATCACGACATTCAACGGACAGTGCCGGCCCTGCTCGGTGTAGTGCCCCAGCACCACCTGCTGCCAGGTCCGGAAGTCGTCCCAGGTGCGCAGCGAGCCGAGCGACGGCTGCTGCACCTCCAGCACCCGGTCGGCCTCCCAGCGCGCGACGGCCAGCAGCAGTTCTTCCTTGCCGTCCGGGAAGTAGTGGAACAGCTGGCTTTTGCTGGTCTTGGTCTGCGCGCGGACGTCGTCCAGCGTCGTCGCGAGCACGCCGCGCTCGCGGATCACGTCGGCCGCGCCCTCCACGATCCGTTGCCGCGTGGCTTCGCCCTTGCGCGTGAGCGTCATCTCCTGCCTCCTGATTGGACCTGCTGGTCCACTCTAGAACGCAGTGCCTCCGTCGGACCAGGACGTCTGGCCGAAGTCCTCGTCGTCCACCGGCGCGCGACGCGGCCGGGGCCGTTCCGGTTCCGAAGCCTCCACAACCTCAGGCTCCTCGACGGCGGCCGCGGCTTCAGGAGTCCCCTTCGGCCAGACGCAAGGCGACGTCGCACCCAAGTAGAGCTTGCCGAGCTCATTGGCCTGCAACGACATGTCGAAGCCGTCCCGCTCATTGCGCGCGAAGACGTACTGGTCGGTGGGCCGCCGGTCGGTCAGGACGGTGAAGCCGTGTCCCTGCCACCACTTCACGACGGCCTCGAACTGCGCCTCGAAGGTGTCCGGTCCAAGGCCGGTCACCTCGTAGGTGGCGGAGATCTCGAACCGCCCCTCCGGACCGTTGTCGGTCGGGTCGGTGCATTCGGAACGGTTGCGGGAGAACAGTTCCCGCCCGGCGGGCGCGGGCAGCGCGGAGAACGCGCCGCGCACGTAGTCCTCGACCTGGTCGCGGGCTTCGTTTTCGGTGATCGTGGGGTTCATGGCTGCACCTCCTGGGGAGCAGGCTACGAGAGGAACGGCGGCGAGGCAGGCCAGCGCGGTGCGGCGCGCCGTCACGCCGGCAACCCGGCGATGATCCGGCCGAAACTGCGCAGCGACGGGTTGTTGTCCTCCCAGTATTGGCTGTGCGCGGCCCCGGACAGGCCGCCCTCGTACCACGGGCCCTTGTCGCCCGGAGCCGATTCGAAGACCTGGCCGCCGAAGCCGTCGCCGGCCGGGCTCGGGCCGAGCGGATCGTGGCCGGGGAGACCGATGTTGGTGATCTTGATGAGGTCGTGCTGCGCGACCGTCGAGTGGACGTGCTGGGCGACCTGGTCCTGCGGCACACCGTCGAGATGCAACTGGTTCGCGTGCTCGACGCCGACGCCGGGGCTGCCGACGAAGATCAGGTCGTCGGCATTGAGCCCGCCGTCGCGAGCCGCGTGGCCGATCACCGTCGTCCCGTAGCTGTGGCCGAGCACGGTGTTGTGCGACGGTGCGCCCTCGTGCGACGCGCGCAGGCCGTCCTCGAATTTCGACAACTGTTCCTTGCCGCCGTCGGCGTATTTCTCGCTGGCGGCGTCCACAAGCTCATTCGGCGCGTCATAACCGACCCAGGTGATCACCGAGGTCGACGGCGAGCCCGCCATCGTCGCCGACTGCCACATCTTGTCCGACCGGCCGAGGTCGCCGCCGATCTTGGCCAGCTCGCTGCCGGTTCCGGGCACGTACGTCGCGACATTCGCCGCAGTATCCGGATTTCCGGCGGCGACCACCGCGGTGCCGTCGCCGCTCACGTCGAGCGAGATCAGGAAAGCAGGAGGTTTGCCGTCGCCGGTGGCCGCGAGCCGGTCGCGGATCGCGGTGAGGCCGCGCAATTGAGCGTCGTCGCCCTTCCGCTTGTCGATTTCCTGTTGCAGCACAACACGATTCGCCGCGTCACGATCGACAACCGGGATGCCGTCGAGATTGCGGATCAGGTCCGGGTTGTCGCGCAGGATCGAAGACTGCGCAGAGTCGGAGAGGCTGTCCCACCACGCACGGTTCTCCGCCGGGGTGCCGTTCGGCTTCGGCTGGCTGCTGGTCGCCATCGCCAGCGCGACGACCCCGGAGCCGCCGCTTTCCCCGTTGGCCGCGCGGTCGAGCACGACGGTCAGATCCGCGTCGACCCCGGTGGCCTCCCGGAGAATCTGGCCGACCCGGTCGGCGACCTCAGCCTGTCGTTCGGGTTCGCCGCTGACTCCGCCGCCGTCGTCGATCCGCATTCCGTTGCGTGCGGCGAAATCGTCGACCTCGCGCACCGCGGAGCTGATCCGCTCGACCGCCAACTGCGCGTCGTGCACCCCGCGCCGGACCGCCGACACGTCAGTGGTCAGTTGCCGCAATTCCGTTGTCAGCGCAGTACCTTTGGCCGTTGCCGCGTCCGCCGAGTCGCCTTGCCAGGAGCCGAACTTCGTCATGGCGTCGGCGTCGTCGTTCGCGCCGGTGAGCCGCGCGGCCCGGGTGCCGAGCGCGTCGACCGCCGAAGCGAGGTCGGCGGGATTCCAGCGCCGGACGTCTCCCCAAGTGATCATCGGCCCGCCGCCGCGATCTCGCCGGTGGCGTTGTGGTCGCTGTCGCGGTAGCCCGCCGCGGCCTGGTCCAGGTTCCCCGCGTAGGACTCGGTGTCGGCCGTCCACTTCGGAACGGCCCGCCCCCAGGTGCCGGACAGCCGATCCGCCGCGGCCACGCTCGTGCCGCCGGAAAGCCCGACGCCGGCAAGCGCGCCCGCGAGGTCGGCCGCCCGCACGGTCGCCGCCGCCTGCCGCGCCCGTCCGGCCGCGGTCGCGACCTCCGCCGGAGCGACCTCGAAACCCGTTCCCATGCGCATCTCCCCCACCGCGGCGACCGGACGACCCGTACGACGGAAGTCCGCGGCACCCGGTTCCGCACAGTTCGACCTTCGCGAAAACTCCTGCCATGATTCCCCCGCCAAGGCTCTGACCTGCGCAAACCCTCGCCTAGCTTGTCCACATATGTGAACGCTAGTCACGTGACTGAATAGTTATCAGCCCGCGTCTTGCCCGCCGCTGACCAGCGTGTGACTGTGTACGGCGAAGTTCGTACCGGAGCGGGACAAGCCGGCACGCGACGAGGAAAGGCGTTGCGCGGCGGCGGGTTCGGCCGTTCCGCAGTGCCGGACCAGTCCGGCAGTCCTTGTCCCTCGACCCCCACTCGTCCGGCCCGGACGGCGCTGGCCTCCCGGTCAGCGGACCAGGACCGGCCGGCCATCCCGGAAAGAGACGGCTCGGCAATGACACAGACAGCCGCGGCGCGGCGGCCCATCGGCAGAACGACGCTGTACTTCTTCGGTGCCCTCGGCGGCATCCTGTTCGGTTACGACCTCGGCGTGATTTCCGGGGTATTGCCGTTCATCGGGAAACTCTGGGGCCTGTCCGGTTGGGACAAGGGCGTCATCACCGCGAGCATTTCGATCGGCGCGATCGTCGGCGCGAGTTTCTCCTCGCGGCTCAACGAGCGGCTCGGCCGCCGCCGGACGATCATGGTCGCCGCGGTCGTCGTCATCATCGGCACGCTCGCGGCCACTTTCTCGCCGACATTCGCCTTGCTGATCATTTCCCGGCTCGTGATCGGCGTCGGCATCGGCCTGTCGTCCTCGACGGTCCCGACGTACCTGTCGGAACTCGCTCCGGCGCGGCTGCGCGGGGCGATGGGCGCGCTGAACCAGATCTTCATCGTGCTCGGCATCCTGATCGCGTTCCTGGTCAGCTACGGGCTCGGCACGTCGGGCAACTGGCGGCTGATGTTCGCCGGAGCGATCGTGCCCGCGGTGATCCTGCTGGCGGGCTTGGTGTTCCTGCCCGAAACGCCGCGCTGGCTCGTCGCGAACGGCCAGGAGGAACAGGCCCGCGCGGTCCTGCTCAGCTCGCACGGCGGCGGCGTGAACGTCGACGAGGAAATCGGCACGATCCGCGAAGTCATCCGGCTCGACTCGGAATCGGCGAAGACCCGCTTCCGCGACCTGCTGACGCCGACCGTGCGGCCGATGCTCGTGGTCGCTCTGCTGCTCGCGATGGGCCAGCAGTTCAGCGGCGTGAACGCGGTGAACGCGTACTTCCCGACGATGCTGATCGGCCTCGGCTTCGCGACCCAGGCGGCGTTGCTGTCCGGCGTGCTGCTGGGCGTCACCAAGTTCCTGTTCACCGCGTGGGTCGTGTTCGTGGTCGACCGGTGGGGCCGCAAGCCCCTGCTGCTGATCGGCAACGTGCTGATGGTCATCACCCTGGTCGCGGCCGGGTTCATCGTGCTGGAGGTCCACGACACGGCGACCAAGGGCATCCTGATGCTGGTCGCGATGGTGCTCTACCTGGTCGGCTACGAACTGGGCTGGGGCGCGGTCGTCTGGGTGATGATGGCCGAGGTGTTCCCGCTGAAGGTCCGCGCGGCGGGCATGGGCGTGAGCAGCGTCGTGCTGTGGGCCGCGACCGGCATCATCAGCGCCGTGTTCCCGATCATCTCCGACCCCGGCGCGCTCGGCCTAGGCGGGTCGATGTTCCTGTTCGCGGGCATCAACGTGGTCCTGTTCTTCCTCACGAAGTGGCTCGTCCCGGAAACCAAGGGCCGCACGCTGGAGGAAATCGAACTCGACCTGCGCGGGCGGACGCATTCCAAGGCACGCGCCTGAACTTCTCCTCGGGGTACGGCCGGGCGGCAGGGGATTTCCCTTGCCGCCCGGCTGTTTTTCAGCGCCCGAGCATCCGGTACCGCCGGGTGGCGAGCGGCAGGAAGATCAGCGTCAGCACCGCGGGCCACGCCGTCGCGAGCAGCACGGAATGCTCCGCCGCCCAGCCATTCGCGGCCCACGCCGGGTTACCCGCCAGCTCACGCACCGCGGAAGCCGTTGCGGTGAGCGGATTCCAGGTCGCGACCGCGCTCAGCCAGGCAGGCATGGTGTCCGGGGAAACGAAAACTCCGGACAGGAATCCGACCGGCCACACCAGTACCTGCACCGAAACCGCCGATTCCGGGGTTTTCAGCAGCAGCCCGAGGTAAATCCCGACCCAGACAAAGGCGAAGCGCAACCACAACAGCAGACCGACCGCACCCAGCACCGACATCTGCTGCGGACGCCACCCCAGCGCCAGCCCGGCCCCCATCATCACGACGAGCCCGGCGACCGCGCTGATCAGGTCGGCGAGACAACGTCCGGTCAGCACGGCGAGCCCGCTGACCGGCATCGCGCGGATCCGTTCGGTGACGCCCTTCGCCGCGTCGGAAGTCACTGCGAGGACAGTGGATTCGAGCCCGAACAGCATGGTCATCGCGAGCATGCCGGGGATGAGGAAATCGATGTACGCGCCGTCCCGGATGGCCATCGCGCCACCGAAAAGCTGGCCGAACATCACCACGATCAGGACCGGGAACAGCAGCGTGACCGCGATCGAGAACGGACGTTGCTTCCAGTGCACCAGGATGCGGCGAGTCAGGACGGCGGTATGCGTCGGCCAGGACACGCGCGCGGGTGCTGCTGTGGCGGTGGTCATCGAACCTCCTCGGGGACGGCGGGCGAGGTTGTCCGGGAAGCCGACTGCGTCTCCTCCTCGGGCGGGCGAGCGTGGCCGGTCAGGTGCAGGAAAACCTCGTCGAGCGTCGGCTTGCGGACGACCGTCTCGACCCGGTCCGGCCCGACCTTCGCCTTCAGCTCGTCCGGCGTGCCCGCGGCGACGACCCGTCCCGCGTCGAGCACCGCGATCCGGTCGGCGAGCTGATCGGCCTCCTCCAGGTACTGCGTGGTCAGCAGCACCGTCGTGCCAGTACCGGCAAGCGCGCGAACATCCGCCCAGACGTCGATGCGAGCGGCCGGATCGAGTCCGGTCGTGGGCTCGTCGAGGAAGAGCACCTGCGGGTTCAGCAGAAGCCCAGCGGCGAGATCCAGCTTGCGCCGCATACCGCCGGAGTAACCGGAGACAGACCGCCCCGCCGCTTCGCTGAGCCCGAACCGCTCCAGCAGTTCCGTCGCCCGCGCCCGAGCCGCCCGCGACGGCAACCCGCCGAGGCGGGCGAACAGTTCGAGGTTCTGTCTGCCGGTCAGAATCTCGTCCACCGAAGCGTTCTGCCCGACCAGCCCGATCCGCCGCCGCACCTCGTCCGGATCGGCAACCGCGTCGAACCCCGCGACCCGCACTTCGCCAGCGTCCGGCCGCAGCAACGTCGTCAGAATGCGGACCGCCGTCGTCTTGCCCGCACCGTTGGGACCGAGCAGGCCGCACACCGTGCCCGGCTCCACCCGCAGGTCAAACCCGTCCAACGCCGCCCTCTCGCCGTACCGCTTCTGCACCCCGCGCGCCAGCAGCCCGCCTTCTCCGTATGCCATACGAAGAAGGCTAGCACACAACTCCGTATTGCCTACGGAGTAAAGCTCCTATGCTGGTCCCGTGACGACTGACGGCACCAACGGCGACCCCGCCGCGACGATCGCGCTGCTGTGGGGCACCCGCCAGCTGCCGAAGCGCGGCCCGAAACACGGCCTGACCCCCGCGCGAATCGTCGACGCGGCGGTCGAGGTCGCCGACACCGAACAGGATCTGGCGACGCTGTCGATGCGCCGGGTGGCTGAATCGCTGGGCGTCGGGACGATGTCGCTGTACACCTACGTCGCGTCGCGCGCGGAACTGGTCGAAGCGATGGTCGACGCGGTCTACGGCGAAGCGGTAGCTGAACTGTCCGAAATAGACGCCGACGACTGGCGCGACGGTCTCCGCCGCGTCGCCGCCGTCAACTGGGCGATGTACCTGCGGCATCCGTGGCTGCTGCAGGTCTTCTCCGGCCGTCCGACGCTGGGCCCCAACGCGATCGCGAAGTACGACTTGGAACTGGCTGTCGTCGACGGCATCGGCTTGGCGGACGTCGAAATGGACTCGACGATCACCCTGGTCACCACGCACGTCGAAGGTTTGGCGCGCCGCAAGGTCGAGGCCGCACGGGTCGTGCGGCAAACCGGAATGACCGACCAGCAATGGTGGGCCGCGACCGCACCCGCCCTTGCCGAGGTATACGAACCGCGACGCTTCCCAGTCGCGGACCGGGTCGGCACCGCTGCCGGGCAGACCCATCAGGCTCCTTACAGCGTCGACCACGAATACGCGTTCGGCCTGGACCGCTTGATCGAAGGCATTGCCGCGCTGGTCAACCGATCTGCTGGATAACTGGCTTTTCCTTCCGCCCGACCACCGCTCCCGCGCTAGCGAGGCCCACGCACACCAGCGCCACCCACTGCACCGCGCGCAAATGCTCGCCGAGCACCAGCACCCCAGCCAGCCCCGCACTGGCCGGCTCAAGGCTGGCGAGCACCCCGACCGTCCGGGCAGGCAGCCGTCGCAACGCCGCCAGCTCCAGCGAATACGGCACCACCGCCGATAACGCGGCCACCGCCAGTCCGACGAGCAACACCCTCGGCGTCACCAGCCGGGCACCTTGGTCAATTACCCCGAGCGGCACCGAAAGAACGGCAGCCCAAGCCAACGCCAGCGCCAGCGGACCCCCGCCCGCGCTCCTGGCCCCGGCGCGTTTGCTGAGCAGGAAGTAGGCAGCCATGCAAGCTCCCGACGCCAACGCGAGCGCCACACCCGCGAGCGGAAAACCGACGTCGCGCGGGGCGTAAAACAACCACACTCCGGCTCCGGCCAAGACCGCGCAAGCAACGTCACGCAGCCGCCTCGAAGTGAGCAACGCCAAGGAAATCGGGCCCAACAACTGCAGCGCACTCGCCAGCCCCAGTGGCAGGAGTGTCAACGCGGGGTAGATCAAATTCATCCCGGCGATAGCCGTACCGAAGCCGAGAATCACCCCTCTTTCCGTCCAGCCGCGCGGCACCGACGGCCGATACAGAGCCAGCAAAACCACCGCAGCCAGCCCCAGCCTCAAGGCGACAACACCAGACGCGCCAACCTCTTCGGAGAGACGCTTCCCCACCGCCTGTCCAAATTGGACGCTCAGCACGCTCCCCAGCATCAGCGCCGGAGCAGGTAAATCCCTCATGCTCTCTAGATTTGGGCCTGGAAGCTTCCACGTCCAACGAATCTTTCCGCACAAAACCGTTTAGCCTGGACTACATGATCGACCACAGGTTGGACGTCCTGCGCACCCTCGCCGAGTACGGAACAGTGACCGCGACCGCTTCCGCGCTGCACCTGACGCCGTCTGCGGTATCTCAGCAATTGCGTTTGCTGGCCCGGGATCTGGACGTGGAACTGCTCGTTCCGCACGGCCGTCGGGTGCAATTGACCCCAGCCGCCCGCATCGTGCTCCGCCACGCCGACGCGCTGAAACTCCAATGGGAGGCCGCCCGCGCAGAACTCGCCGCAGAGGATGCGGAACTCCGCGGCACGCTGCGCCTGTGCGGCGTTTCCTCAGCGCTGGCAACCCTCGCCGCTCCCGCCGTCGCCACTCTGCGGACGACGCATCCACTGGTAGAACCGCAGATCACCGAGGAAGAAAGCACCGACTGCTACCGCCTCCTGCTCGCCGACGAAGCAGACATCGCCCTGGTCCTCCCCAGCCCGGAAGCACCGCCGGTCACCGATTCCCGCTTCGAACAGTCCGCGCTGACGACCGACCGCCAAGACCTGCTCGTCGCAGCAACCCACCCCCTCGCCCGACGCCGCAAGGGAATCGAACTCGCCGAGGCGGCCGATCAACCGTGGATCGTCAAGAAGCACAACAACGACACCTATCCGTTGGTGACCGCCGCTTGCGCCGCGGCCGGTTTCACGCCTCGGATCGTCCATGAGGTCAAGGAGTGGTACGCAGTATCCGCGCTGGTCGCGGAAGGGCTCGGAGTGTGCCTGATGCCGCGGATTGTGCCGTTGCCCTCGCATGCGGTTAAGCGGATTCCACTGCTGGGAACGTCAATTCCCACGCGCCGATTGCTGACCGCTGTTCGGCGAGGAAGCCGCAGTCACCCACTGATCCGAGTCGGCCTAGACGCACTGCGCGCGGTCGCCGGTTGATCCGGTATAAGTAATGACATTTCCCGGAGCGCAAGGAAATCACCCGTGACCGCAGGACCAACCCGGAAGAAGAGCCACCGAATCGCACTGTGGACGGGAATCGGCGCCGCGACCGCAGTGACCGCGCTACTGGTCACGTGGGCAACAGTAGGCGTCGGCTCACTCCTTTGGGGCGCAGCGCATGACCATGGAGCAGACCCGACGCCAGACAAGTACCACGAGACCAACTTCGCCACCTGCGCCGGTTTTACCGCCCGGACGCCGGAAATTCCGCAGGCCGCTTTCGAAGTGGTCCGCAGCTGGCACCCCGAAGTCAGCAAAAACGGTTCACTCCTCTGCAGCTTCACGCCCGCGGACCAGCGACTGCCAGAGCTGCGGCTCGAAGCGAACTGGTACGCGAAGAGCGACCAGCAATCAGGCCGGGAAAGCGCGCAGCTCGAGTTCACCGGCGCTTCCGCCTTGAGCAAGGATGACAGTCCCGTCAGCCTTTCCTTCGGAGAGAAGACGCATTGGCTCCCGGGAACTCATCCGCGGGACTGCGAGCTGATCGTCCTGGACCACAACGCCACTTTCCACGTCGGCTACACACCCGCTACTACGGACACTGGCCTCGAGTCCTGCCGCAGTCAGCTGCGCAAACTGGCCGAAGCGCTGTACACGACAGCTCAGCCGCGCTGACCACCTCGCCGAGCATCCGGCGCCACGGCACCGCCGCGCCACCGTGCTCGCATCTCGGCGAGCAAGCGCCAACCTTCGCCCAGCACACCGCCCTGCCGGACACCGCCCTGCCGGACACCCGCCCTGCCGGACACCCGCCCTGCCGGGCTCAACCGGACTCGGTCACGCTCGACCGGACCTGGCCAGCCTCGGTCGAGCCCGACGCGCTCGGCCGGGCACGGCCATGCTCCGTCGGACACAGCCAAGCTCGTTCGGACTCGACCGGACTCAGTCGGGCTCGACCCGACACCACCGGGCCCGCCGGGCTCGGTCAGTCTCCGCCGTCCTCAGTCGGACTCAGCCAGGCTCCATCGGACTCGACCCGGCTCAGCTGAGCCCGGCCGGGCTCAGCCAGGCTCCATCGTGCTCGGTCGGACTCAACCAGGCTCCGCCGGGCCCGGTCGGGCTCCGCCATGCTCAGCCACCCCGCCCATCGGGCCCGATCGGACTCAGCCAGGCTCGGCCGGACTCAGCCAAGGTCGGTCGGGCTCAGCCAGGCTCCGTCGGGCTCAATCAGACTCAGCCAAGCTCGGCCAGGCCTCATCGGGCTCGGCCGGACTCAACCAAGCTCAGCCGGACTCAGCCAGGCTCCGTCGGACTCAGCCAGGCTCCGTCGGGCTCGATCAGACTCAGCCAAGCTCGGCCAGGCCCCGTCGGGCCCGATCCGAATCAGCCAAGCTCAGCCGGACTCGGCCAGACCCCATCGGGCTAGGTCGGGCTCAGCCGGGAAACAGCCCTCGCGGGATTACCGCGGGACCACCGCACTCGATCAATCCGGCAGCATAGGCATCTCCACCCCAGCGTCATGGCTCAGCAGCGCCGCCCGCGTCAATGCGGCCGCACCAAAACGGTTTCGCAGGGCGTCCACCGCGGAGTCCAGGGCGGTGGCCTCGGCGGACATCGCTGGGCGGGAAGGTTGGTCCAGCGGCAACGCCAACTGCACCGCACCATGGCTGTCGAGATTCGAGAACGACAGGCCCAGCAACGTCAACCCCCGGTCGTACACCAGTGGTTGCGCCGCGGACAGGAGGCCGCGGGCAGCGCACAGCAGCGTTTCCGTGTGGTCAGTGCTGTCGGCTAGCGTGTGCGACCTCGTGGCGCGGGTGAAGTCCGCGAAACGCATTCGCAGCACCACCGTTCGGCAGACCCTCGACGCGCCGCGCAGGCGACGCGCTAATCGGTCCACAATGGACACTACGATCTCGTCCAGTTCGGCCGGCGAGCGCGGGCGGCGGCCCAGTGCGCGTTGGGACCCGATTGAGCGGCGGCGTTTTCCTGGTTGGACCGCGCGTGGGTCGCGGCCGTGGGCCAGGGCGTGCAGGTGGCGGCCGGTGCCTGGGCCCAGCATCGAGATCAGCGCGGCTTCAGGGAGTTCCGCGACTTGGCGAACGGTGCGGACGCCTCGTTCCCGCAGCTTCGCCGACGTCACCTTTCCCACTCCCCACAATCGCTCCACCGGCAGTGGGTGCAGGAATTCCAGCTCAGCGTCAGGCGGCACCACCACCAGGCCGTCCGGTTTCGCGACGCCGCTCGCTACCTTCGCGAGGAACTTCGTGCGCGCCACCCCTACCGTGATCGGCAGCCCGACTTGCGCCAGCACCTCCGCGCGCAGGCGCACCGCGATCTCGGACGGACGCCCGGCGATCCGCCGCAGGCCGCCGACATCCAGAAAAGCTTCGTCGATCGACACTCCTTCCACCGCCGGCGTCGTCTGCCGGAACACCTCGAATACCGCCTTGCTCGCCGCGCTGTAGACCGACATCCGCGGCGGCACCACCACGGCATGCGGGCACAACCGCCTCGCCTGCGCACCGCCCATCGCGGTGCGCACGCCCAGCGCCTTCGCCTCATAGCTCGCGGCCAGCACCACGCCACCGCCCACGATCACCGGCCTGCCGCGCAGCCGGGGATCGTCGCGCTGCTCGACCGAGGCGTAGAACGCGTCGAGATCGGCGTGGAGGATCGGTCCTTCGCTTGTCACGAACATATGTTCGCATCGAACACCGACAAAAACCGCGATCCGTTCACTCGAACGGAGTAGAAAAATCTCCCGAAGCCCCAGTGGAACGCGCTAATGTCTCTCCCCGTGCGGCTCGTCCTGTTCGACCTCGACACCACGCTCGTCGATCGCGCGGAGGGATTCCGCCGCTGGGTGTGGGAGTTCTGCGCGGAACACCGGCTCACCGAAGCGGACGCCGCGTGGCTCGTCGCCGCCGACGATCGCGGGCGCGCCGACCGGACGACGTTCTTCAAGAACCTCCGCGAACGCTTCGACCTGCACGAAACTGACCTCGAAGACGCCTACCGCGAACGCCATCCCGCGCTCGTCCCGGTGGCACCCGGCGTGCTGACCGGCTTGCCCCGGCTGCGCGCGGCGGGCTGGCGGATCGGCGTCCTCGGCGAGGGCGAACCGCAGCTGTCCACGCTGCTGTGCACCGGAATCGCCCGGCTCGTGGACGGCTGGGCGCTAGCCGGGCCGGACGGACTGTCCACATCGGACCCGAAGCTGTTCGTGCTCGCCGCCGAACGCTGCGAAACCACCCTTGACGGAGCCTGGCTGGTCGGCGCGGATGTCGAAGCCGGGCGGTCCGCTGGCTTGCGCACCATGCGGATCGGCCCGGATCGCGACACTGCCGCCGCGATCGCACTGCTGCTCGAGAGCTAGCTCTCCACGTCGATCTGCCAGGTGCCGTTGTGCTGCGACATCTTGTAGTGGTGTACCTGGCTCGACGTGCCGCCGTTGGCACGGTGATAGGTGATCTTCGCACTGAGCGCGTTGTCGCCAGTGACCTGGACATCGCTCGCGACCACTGAACTGAACTGGGTCCACCATGACTTGTACCGGTCGAAAGTCTGGCCCCGCGACGAGCGGAACTCCTCGCTGAGCATCGCCCAGCCGCTCTCCAGGTTGCTCGGCAGGTACGAGAAGTAAGTACGCAGAGCGGAAGCCATCGCGTCCGGCGAGTTCGCCGCCGAGCTGGAAGACGGAGGAGCGCTCGACGAAGGCGCAGTTGACGGCTGAGTCGACGGCGAAGGCTGCGACGCGGACGAAGGCACCGGAGCACTCGAAGGCGCGGAAGTCCCAGCAGGCGGCGGGTTCGCGGCCGGGCTCTCTTCACCGTGGTTGCGAGTGAGGACGACGGTGACGATCACGGCGATCACGACAAGCAGCGCGCCCGCCCCGGCGAAGATCATCCCGCGGCGTCTTCGGTCCGAACCCGCGGGCGGCGCGGCGGCAGCACCCGCGGGTGGCGCGTCCGCGGCCGGAACCGCGACCGTGGTGGGCACGACCGGAGGTTTGGCTTCGGGCAGCGTCGGCGGTTCCGGAATCGTCGCGAGCGGGGTGACGCCGCCGTCGAGCTTGCGCAGTTCCGCGACGACCTCGGTCATCGACGGCCGGTCCTCCGGCTTGAGCTCCAGCAGCTTCAGCAGCAGCGGCTCCAGCTTCCCGGCCTGTTTCGGCGGGTTGATCGAACCGCTGGAAACCCGGTACAGCAAGGCGATCGCGTTGTCCGCGGTGCCGAACGGCGGATCGCCCTCCACCGCCATGTAGAGCGTCGCGCCGAGGGCGAACACGTCGGAGGCGAAGGTCGCGTCCTCGCCGCGGGCGACCTCCGGGGCCAGGAACGCGGGCGTGCCGGAGATTTCGCCGGTCGCGGTGAGCGTGACGTCGCCGACCGCGCGGGAGATGCCGAAGTCGGTCACCTTGACCGTGGTGCCGTCGTCGCCGAGCAGGACGTTGCCCGGCTTGACGTCGCGGTGCACGATGCCCGCCCGGTGCGCGGCGGCGAGCACGCCCGCGAGCTGCACCGCGAACGGGATCGCCTCGTCGACGGTCAGCGGGCCGTCCTCGCGCAGTTTCACCGCGAGGCTGCGCGAAGGCAGGTACTCCATGATCAGCCACGGCCGGTCCTCGTGCTCGACCACGTTGAACACGGAGATGGCGTTCGGATGCTGCAGCCGGGCGGCGATGCGGGCCTCGCGCATGGCGCGGTTGCGGGCTTCCTCGACCTTGTCCTCGCCCTGGTTCACGGGCATGAGGAGTTCCTTGACCGCGACGACGCGGCCGAGGATCTTGTCCTCCCCGCGCCAGACCATCCCCATCGCGCCGCTGCCGATCAGTTCGACGAGCTCGTAGCGACCGGCGACCTGCCGGCTCTCCTCGGTCAACGGAAAACCCTTCGGTGCGACATCATCCACGGACGGCGATCACCCAGTTTTCCACGGACGGCCGGAGCCGGATCCGCGACCCACCCGCGTCCGGCCGGGGTTGCTCCGGGTGGCCGAGTCACGACAGGGTGAGCACATGACCACGACGGCGCCGTCTTTCCGGAGCGTGTTCCGGATGGGCGAATTTCGTGCGCTCTGGCTCGCGCACGTGCTGTCGGTGGCAGGTGATCAATTAGCACGAGTCGCGCTGACCGTGTTGGTGTTCAACCGAACGGCGTCCGCGGGATGGGCCGCTGGGACGTATGCGCTCACCTATTTGCCGGACCTCCTCGGCGGTGCGCTCGGCGGGCTCGCCGACCGGTTCCCGCGCCGCACCGTACTCGTGGTGGCGGATGTCGTGCGCGCACTGCTGGTCGCAGTGATGGCGATTCCGGGAATGCCTTGGCCGGTCGCCGCGGGACTGCTCGTGGTCGTGCAACTCGCCGCCGGGCCGTTTCAGGCCGCGCGGCAAGCTGTCCTGCCGGACATGCTGGGCGAGGAGAAACTGGCGACCGGACAAGCGATCCTCTCCTCGACGTACCAGGCAGCACTGGTGATCGGCTTCGGCGCGGGCGCGGCGGTGGTCGCGTGGCTCGGGGTTTCGGGCGCGTTGTGGGCGGACGCGGTGACCTTCGCGGTGTCGGCAGCCGCGCTGCGCTGGGGTTTGCGGCTGTACCCGGTCTCGAAGGTGGCCGAGCACGCGCCGCAATGGGCTTCGTTGAAGGCGGGCTGCAAGCTGGTCGCGCGGGACCGGAAACTGCGGTCGCTGCTCGCGATCGCGTGCTGCTGCGGGTTCTACGTCGTGCCGGAGGGACTGGCGGTGCCGGTGGCCGCGCAACTCGGCGGTACCGGAGTGCTCGGCTGGCTGCTGGTGGCGAACCCGGTCGGGACGCTGCTCGGGGCGTTGCTGATCAGCCGGTTGCCGCGGGCGCGGCAGGTGCGGTGGCTGGGCCCGCTCGCGGTGGCGAGCAGTCTCGTGCTGCTGCCGACCGGCTGGACGCCCGCGTTGCCGGTGGTCGTAGCGGTCTGGACGGTGTCCGGGATGTTTTCCGCGCACGACTTGATCACCCAGGTGCAGTACAGCCTCGCCGCGCCGCCGGAACAGCGCGGCCAGGTGATCGGAGTCGCGATCGCGGCGTTGCGGGCGGCGCAGGGCCTGACGATCGCTGCCGCGGGCGCGCTGGCGCTGGCCTTCGCGCCGACGACGGTGGTCGCGATCGCCGCCGTGGCCGGAGCCGGGTGCGCCGGCCTGGCCGGGATCGCGTGGGCGCGGACGGTGCGAGCGGACCGCGCGGTGCGGCCCCGCCGAACTCCCCTCGACGGGGCCACCCCACCTCCCGCGCCGTAATCCGCGGGACGGGTGTGCCGCGGGACTGGTTCGGATCACGTCCAGTTGTTGTCACGCATGCCCTCTCACCTCCTCGTGGGGCGGGCTGGGGGCGGTTCAGCGGGTCCAGTTGTTGTCGCGCATGGCGGCGGTTCCTTTCGGTGGCTCGGCGGGTGGTGGTTGGCAGGTTCAGCGGGTCCAGTTGTTGTCACGCACGGTTGCGGCTCCCTTCGCGGCTCGACGGGCGGTGATCGGCGGGACTCAGCGAGCCCAGTTGTTGTCACGCACGACGGCGGCTCCCTTCGCGGCTCAGCGGGTGGTGGTTGGCGGGGCTCAGCGGGTCCAGTTGTTGTCACGCACGGCGGCGGCTCCCTTCGCGGCTCGACGGGCGGTAGTCGACGGAACTCAGCGAGTCCAGTTGTTGTCACGCATCGCGGCAGCTCCCTTCGCGAATCGCTGGGCGGTGATCGGCGACGTTCAGCGGGTCCAGTTGTTGTCACGCACGGCGGCAGCTCCCTTCGCGGCTCGACGGGCGGTAGTCGACGGAACTCAGCGAGTCCAGTTGTTGTCACGCACGGCAGCGCTCCCTTCGCAGTTCGGCGGTCGGTGGTCAACGAGGCTCAGCGGGTCCAGTTGTTGTCGCGCATCGCAGCGGTTCCTTTCGCGAATCGACGGTCAGTAATCGGGCGAATTCAGCGAGTCCAGTTGTTGTCGCGCACAGCGATCTCCTTCCTCGTCGCCGATCGGCAAAACAGCGGGTTTCACCGGTTCCAGTTGTTGTCGCGCATCGCAGCGGCTCCTTTCGCGAATCGACGGTCAGTAACCAGGCAGGTTCAGCGAGTCCAGTTGTTGTCGCGCATGGCGGTCGCTCACCTCCTTCCCCAGCACTTCGCCCAGCGGTTTCAGCCGTTTCACCGGTTCCAGTTGTTGTCGCGCACCGCACACCTCCTTTCCGGTCGCTGGGCCGTCCTCAGCGGGTCCAGTTGTTGTCGCGCGTCACGTCGCCTCCTTTCCGTTTTCCTTCCGCATCCCGGATTCCCGGTTCAGCCGCGTTCACCAGTTGTTGTCCCGCACTGTGGGCATCTCCTTTCCTCAGCGAGGGCCGAAAGTCTCGACCTCGAGTCGAGACCGCGAGGGCGACCTAGGTCACCGACGAACCGTCCAGTTGTTGTCGCGCACGGTTGTCACCTCCGTTTCAGAGTCGCGCCTTCGGCGGTTTTCGCACGTCAGCACCGGTAGGCCGGTCACCGAAAGTGGCCATGGAGGCCCAAAGGGGACCCTCGTGGATCCCCTGGTCCGGCCCGGATTCGGAGCAGCTGGCCACTACTCACAGTGGCCACCTCCCCTCGCCGGCCGTCTGACGCTGGGCTGTCCGGGCGAAATCGCCCCGGGGCTTCCCAGAGTCCGGACGACAGGCAGCACACAACGCGCCTCGTCGTTTACCGTAGAAGCCAATCGGGTGAGGTGAAGAGTGCGCGGACGAGTTGCCGGGTGGTTCACAGGCTGGCGCCTATGGCGGTTGCCCTCTCACGTCCGCATGTATGTGCTGCTGGTGAACGTCGTGGCAGTCGGCACCACCCTCGCCACCGCGTGGCTCGCCCCGGTGCACCAGATCGATCTAGTCCGCTTCGGCGTCCTCGCCGTGTGCGCGGCGCTGGCGATCGAGGCGACCCGGCACATCGAGCGGCAGCGCGAGTACAGCCGCGCGCCCACCGTCGCGTACGTCGACACCAAGGCTGTCTGGAGCATCGCCGCCGTGGTGGCGTTGCCCGCGATCCTCGCGTCGGCGATGGTCGTGCTCACCTACGCCGTCGCCTGGTGGCGGGTCTGGCCGCACGAACGGCCGGTTCTGCCGCACCGCTGGATTTTCTCCTGCGCGACCGTCCTGTGCGGCACGCAGGCCGCGGTCGCGGTGCTCGCGCTCGGCATGCACGAGTACCCGGGCGTCCTCGCGGGCGGCTTCGGTCCGGGTCTGCTCGACCTCGTCGTCTTCGTGCTCGCCGCCGGGCTGCGCTGGGCGATCAACACCGCGCTCGTCATGGTCGCGATCGCACTCTCCAGCCCGCCGCGGTCGTTCGCGGACCTGTTCTCCGGGTTCGGCGACCAGCTGCTCGAAGCGGGCGCGATCGGGCTCGGCCTGGTCACCGCGGCGCTCCTGCTGCTGGCCAACCCGCTGCTCCTGGCCGGCGTCGTGATCGCGCTCGTGGCACTGCACCGCGGGCTGCTGCTCACCCAGTTCCAGCGCGACGCGCGCACCGACGTCACCACCGGTCTGGCCACCAAACGCTGGTGGCGCACGGTCGCCGAGCGCTACCTCGAACGCGCGCGGGCGAACCAGGACAGCGTCGGCGTGCTGCTGCTTGACCTCGACCACTTCAAAGCGATCAACGACACCTACGGTCACCCCACCGGCGACCTGGTGCTGCGCGAGATCGCGCTGTCGCTGCGGGACGAGGTCCGCGAGCAGGACGTGTGCGGCCGCTGGGGCGGCGAGGAGTTCGCGATCGCGCTGCCGGACATCCCGAGCGCCGAGCACCTCGGCCACATCGCCGACCGCATCCGGCGGCGGGTCCCGCAGGTGGTCGTCGCGCTGCCGGACCAGGATTCGGTGATCAGCGACCTGACCGTCTCGATCGGCTGCGCGCTGTATCCGGCCGAGCATCTCGCCAGCGTCGACGACGTGCTGGTGGCCGCCGACGCCGCGCTGTACCGGGCCAAGCAGGCCGGCCGGAACCGGGTGGAGCTGGCGAGCGCTTGACCGCCCGTTCGGGCCACCGCTAGAACTCCTCGCATGGACTGGACTCTCGAGGTCGTCGTCGTTCCCGTCACCGATATCGACCGGGCGAAAGCGTTCTACGTCGACCAGGTCGGCTTCCACCTCGACCACGACATCAACCCCGGGCCGGGACAGCGCCTGGTGCAGCTGACGCCGCCGGGATCGGGCTGCTCGATCGTCCTGGGCAAGGGCATGGTTCCGGACATGCCGCCGGGGTCTTTGAAAGGTCTGCAGCTGGTCGTCGCCGATGTGCGGAAAGCCCGCGAGGAGCTGGTGGAACGCGGGGTCGAGGTCGGCGAACTTCAGGTTTACGGCCCGGATCCGGGCACCGGCGCGCTCGAAGACCTGGACAACATCGGGTTCATCCACTTCTCCGACCCGGACGGCAACAGCTGGTCGGTGCAGCAGATTTCCTCCCGCGCCAAGGGTTAACCCACGGCGGCCAGTCGAGTGCACAGCACCCGGGCCGTGCGGCAGCACGAAGTCGACGCGGCGTTCGGCGCCCTCCTCCCGGACTGGGTTCTCTCTCGATGTTCTTCGTGGTGGCCTACCTCGAGACGGCTCCACCGCGACGATCCGCGTGGTGAGCGTGGTGCTCGCGATCGCTGGTGTCGCGACGGGCTAGTCCACCAGCGCGCCGCAGCTGACGTTCACCGTGGCGGCAGTCATCGTGCGGGCTCGGTCGGACGCGACGAAAGCCGCTACCGCACCAACGTCAGCCAACGTCGCGGTGCGGCCGAGCATGGTCGGTTCGGCGAGTTCCGCGGTGAGTTCCTCGGCGCCAGGGAAATCCGCCGGGATCGTTTCCGGGACGCCGCCGGTCCGGAGAGTCACCGTGCGCACGCCGTGTCGGCCCAGTTCGGCGGCGAGTTGTCGGCGCATTGCTTCCAGCGCGGCGAATCCGACTTGCAGGCCGCCGACCGCGTGGTTGCGCACGGGATCGCCATCGCCGCCGAAGAGGAGGACTACGCCGCTGCCTTGGCGTTTCATGTGCCGACCGGCCGCGCGCATGGTGAGGAAGGTGGTGCGGACGCCGTTGACCACCGGTTGTTCGTAGTCGGCCAGCGACATCTCGACCATGGGAGTTCCCTGGACGTCGCCGTGGCTGATCACGTTCACCGAGATGTCGAGGCTGCCCGCGGCTTCGACCACGGCGTCGGCGTGGGCGTCTACGGACTTCTCGTCGAGCGCGTCGACTACAGCGACATCGGCGGTGCCGCCAGCCGTGCGGATGTCGCGAGCTACGCGGTCCAGCTTTTCGCGGGTCCGTCCGGCCAGGAAGACTCGCGCGCCTTCCTCGGCGAAGGCTCGGGCGAACGCGCCGCCGATTCCTCCGCCAGCGCCGTACACAACCGCGTTTTTGCCTTCCAGCAGCATCTCCAGGGCTCCCTTCTAGTGGCTGTCACTAGTGCGTCGGACGGGGAGCCGGAGAATCGACATCGTTCGTTAAGGACGTTGTGCCCCCATCGGGTTGGGGATGGGGACGCCGCCGCGGTCGATGACCCGTCGGCTCAACGGGGTGGCCAGTTCCAGTACTCGGTCGACTCCTTCTGGGCCTAGCGCTTCGAGCGGGGCGGCGGCTAGGCGGTCGGTGGTTTCTTCGATGGTGCGGCGGATTTCCGCGCCCGCTGGGGTCAGGCCGCCCGCGTCGATCAGACCGCGATCGACCAGACTTGCTGTCGCGGCGGACCATTCCTCGTCGGTCCAGCCCCGGGCGCGCTGGACTTGCTCGCGGGTCGTGGCTCCGGTGGCGATGTGGGTGAGGGTCGTTTCCAGGCCGGTGAGGCCGGAGGCGACCGCGGCCAGGACGTGGCCGTCGCCTCGGTGTTCGCGCAGGACCGCGGTCGCCAGCCACAATCGGGCCAGCGGCCGATCCGGGCGAGGCACAGCGGACCAAGCCGCGGCGAGTGGTCGGGCATCGAATTGGCAGGCGGCGGCTGCCTGTTCCAACAACCCGACTAGCTCGTCCACAGCGTCCGGCCCGAGCAACCGTGTCAAAGCCGCTTCAACTGCTTCCACCCGGGTGCGCACCACGTCTGCAGGAGAGGCGAACGTCCACGCGTCGGGCAGTGCTCGCGCGACCATCCGTGGTGCGAAACCGAAAAACATCGACGTGACCGGTTCCGGGCCGATCGGACCGAGTGGTGCCGCCCGGCCCGCGAAGTAGCCCATCCACCAACCGCGCAGGCCGACGTCCTTCGCCGCGGCGGCGGGTTCCGGGGCGAAGTAGACGACTGCGTGGAGAGGTTCTGTTGCTGTCCATAGGTTTCGGGCCGGGTTCGGCTTCATGCGGGCAACTCTAAGCCCCGGGTACGACACAAAAACCCAAGAAAAAGCCCGCCGCCCCGAAAGAGGGACGGCGGGCTGTGAAGCAACAAACCTCAGGCGAGCTCGAGGCCGTAGGACTGCAGTTCCAGAGTCAGCGGGTAGAAGTAGCTGGTCTGGGTGTCGCCGCCGGAGAGGGTGCCGAGGCCCTTGTCTCCGTCGTACGCCGGGCCGCCCGAGTCGCCGTGGTCGGTGTGGGCGGTGGTGCCGAATTCGTGGTTCAGGACGCCGACGTCGAAGTTGACCGACTCGTCGACCGAGGTGACCTGGCCGCTGCCGCCGCCGGTGGTCTGGCCCATCTTCTCGATCTGCTCGCCGACGGTCGGGGTGCCCGCGCTCGAGATCTTCTGGCCGGTGTTGATCGCGCCGTCGCCGGTGCCGTTCGGGCGGGTCAGCAGGCCGGAGTCGGCTCCGGGGCAGTCGCTCTGGACGACCTGGGCGCCGGAGACGTCGCCGCCGGACCAGGTGCCGCCCTCGTTGGTGCAGTGGCCCGCGGTCAGCATGTACGGCTGGCCGCCCTTGGTCACGTTGAAGCCGAGCGAGCAGGTGAACTGCCCGTTGTTGATCGAGTCGCCGTCCGCGATGTAGGTGGACAGCTTGCCCGAGCGCTGCTCGACGCGCGCCGCGTCGCCCAGCTTCGCGGCCGCCGCGGCGACCTTGTCCTTCGTGGCCTGCGACGCCGAGTCGTAGATCTTCACCACGACCTGGTTGGTCTTGGTGTCGATGCCCCACGACGTCTGCGGCACGTTCTTGACCGTGTCCATCTGGTTCTTCGCGCCGGTGAGGGCGGTGAAGCTGTGCTTGACGAGCTTGGTCGCGAAGCCCGCGGCCTTGGCCTTCTCCTGCGCCGCGGCGTCGGTGACGTTCAGGACCGCCTTGCCGCGTTCGAGGTAGATGCCGCCGTTTCCGGCGCCGAGCGTGTCGGCGACCTGCGTCGCCTGGGTGATCGCCTGTGCCTGCATCTGGGCGAACGCCATCGGGCTTGCCGAGGCGGCGTTCACGCACATGCCCGCGGTCAAAGCCGCGGCCGACAGTGCGGTGAATCCCGCGACGAGCGTCTTCCGGGAAGTCATGGATCTTCCTCCAGGTGGGCTGAAACCGACCGGTGGGACGCCACACACTTTTGTTGCCCGGCAACCAACGCGAAACCGACGAAGGTTGGTTAATAACCAAAAAATGCGGACTAATCGGGCACTGCTGCGCCGTTCAGACCACCTGGAATACCCCGAACGGCGCTGCTGACCTGCGTCAGTGAGGTTTCTCAGCAGTGCGGTGTGCGACGGGTTCGGCACGAAAGTACGTGAGGGGAACCCAAGCTGATTCCCTCAGGGTTCCCCTCACGTACCTCGGCATCGCGCGCCAGGCCAGCCGCCGCGGCGCGAGAACCCCGCGCGCTGCCGAGAAAACGTCAGTGCTGTCCGGGCCACCGGACGTGCTCGGCGTAGCCCTCGTTCTTGCGCAGATACCCGGCGATGAACGGGCACACCGGAACGATCACGCCGCCGCGCGCCACGACGTCGTCCAGCGCGGCCTTCGCCAGCACCTTGCCGAGGCCGCGGCCGCCGAACTCGTCGCCGATTTCCGTGTGGGTGAAGACGGTTTCGGTGTCCTTCGGGGTGTATTCGGCGAAGCCGGCGAGCTTGCCGTCCGCATACACTTCGTAGCGGTTTTCGCTGTCGTTGCGGGATACCCGGGGTTCTTCTTCGCTCATTCCCGCATCCTCACACACCGCCGGAGACCTCGCGTCGCGCTCAGCCCGTGCTCTCCCGAACGAGCAGCTTGTGCGGTGCGACGAATTCCTCGGCGGCGAGCCCCGGGTTCTCGATGCGCGCGGCGAGACGGGACACCGCGGTCCGCGCGATGAACGGAGTGTCGAGCGAAACGGTGCTCAACGACGGTCGCGAATAGCGGCCTTCCTCGATGTCGTCGATGCCGATGATCGCCACGTCCTCCGGGACGCGCAGCCCGGCGTCGAACACCGCGCGGATCGCGCCCATCGCCAGCAGGTCGGAGTAGCAGAAAATGGCGTCCGGGCGCGGAGATTCGCGAAGCAGCGACGCGGTGGCCGCATAGCCGTCCGCCCGGCCGTAGTGGGCGGCCGTGGCCTGCAGCGCGTTCACCGGTTCCAGGCCGTGCTCGTCGAGCGCCTTGCGGAATCCCTCGGTTCGCTGCAGCGGCGTCGCGTACATCTCCTTCGGCTGAGCGCCGATCGCCGCGATGCGAGTACGGCCGCGGTCGAGCAGATGCGTCGTCGCGTCGTGGGCCGCGACGACGTTGTCGATCGCCACGTGGTCGAACCGGCGGTCGAAGACGTGCTCGCCGAGCAGGATCAGCGGCGACGAACGCGCCGGGTCCACGTCGCGCAGTTCGTCGCCCGTCGCGAGCGGCGCGAACAGCATGCCGTCGAACAGATTGCGCCTGCCTCCGCCGCGCAGCAGCTGGCGTTCCCGCTCGTGGTCGTGTCCGGTCTGGTCGATCATCACCTGGAAACCGAGATCCGCGGCGGCGTCGATGACCTCGCGGGCGAGCTGGCTGAAGTACGGCACGTCGATCTCCGGCACCACCAGCGAAAGCAGCCCCGTTTTGCCGGTGCGCAGCGTGCGGGCGACCGGGTTCGGGATGTAGCCGAGTTCCTCGATGGCCCGCAGCACGCGCTGCCGCATCTTCTCGCTGACGTGCTCGTATCCGCTGACGACGTTCGACACCGTGCGCACCGAAACCTGCGCCCGATCCGCCACGTCCCGCAACGTCGCCGCCATGGAGCCCCCTTCGCCGGAAGTCATCCTACCTTTTGCAACGTGTGCAAGCATGTCGTACAGTTTGCCTACGTTGGCAAATCCACGGCGAGCCCCTCTCCGCACGCCGAGTTGCCACCGTCCCGCACAAAGGAGTGCCATGAACCCCACTCTCCGACGGAGCGGACGGACAGCCCGCCTCCTCCCCCGCCGCGGCACCGCCGTCGTCGCCGCGGCGCTGCTCGTCACCGGGCTGAGCGCCTGCGGCCCGGACATCAGCTCCGACGCTCCGGCCTCGGGCAACGCCGTGCTGCAAGCCTCGTCCGACGAGGCGCCCAAGGGCGAGATCACCGTCTGGGACCGCTCCGGCGACCTGTACAAGGTCTTCGACGCGGCGATCAAGAAGTTCACCGCGAAGTACCCCGGCGTCACGGTCAAGCACGAGGCCGTCGACATCGACTCCAAGCTCCAGAACACGCTGATCACTGGCACCGACGTGCCCGACGGCGTCTTCCTCGACGACGCCAAGGTCGGCGGCTACGTCAGCCACCTATGGAATCTCAAGGACGTGCTCGCGCCCTACACCAAGGACATCGCCAAGCAGAAGGTCGACGTCAACACCGTCAACGGCGGCATCTACGGCGTGCCGTTCGACCTCGACCCCGGGCTGCTGTTCTACAACACGAAGGCGCTGAGCGCGGCCGGGATCGACCCGAACGGCATCAAGACCTACGACGATTTGCTCGCCGCGGCGAAGAAGTACCAGCAGTTCAAGCCCAGTGCGAAGCCGATCCACCTGGAGCAGAACGCCTTCAACAGCCAGCTCCAGCTCGAGATGTTCGCCAGCCAGCTGGGCACCGGCCTGGCCGGTCCGGACGGCAAGCTGCGGCTGGATTCCCCGCAGTACCACCAGATCCTGACCTGGCTGGACACCGTGCGCAAAGAAGGGCTCGGCACCCGCGCGGAGTACCTCAAGCCCAGCGACGTCAGTGCGCTGGACTCGGCTGACGAGGTCTTCTACCCGTGGGCGATCTGGTTCGATTTCGCCCCGCAGCAGCAGCTGACCGCGACGAAGGGCGACTGGCGGGCGATGCCGTTGCCGGCGTGGACCGCGGGCGGCGCGCGCAGCGGCGCGATGGGCGGCTCGTCGTTCGTCATCCCCAAGGACGCCAAGAACCCCAAGCTGTCGTGGCTGTTCTACCGCTTCCTGATGTTCGACCAGGCCGGCTACACCGGCGTCTACGGTCCGAACGCGGTCTATCCGGGCGGGTTGAACACGTCGATCCCGGCTTACCAGCCCGCCGCCGATCCGGCGAAACCGCTGTTCCGGCCGATCGACGCGATGGGCGGCCAGGACGTCTGGAAGACCGCCGTCGAGGCGGGCCGGGAAATCCCCGGCGGGGCCCCGATCCCGGCCTGGTGGTCCGGCGCGGTCGACTACCTCGGCACCGACCTGCAGAAAATGCTGGACGGCGCGCTCACCCCGCAGCAGGTGATCGACAAGGCGGGCAAGGACATCCAGACCAACCTGATCGACCGCAAATGACCACTCGTTCCGTTTCCCCCGCGACGAAGGTGTTCCGGGAGCCGGCCGTCGAGCCGCGCACCCGGGCACCGCGTCGGCGGCGGCGCACGCTTCCGTTGCGCCGCCTCCTCGCGCCGTACGTGTTCGTGCTGCCGTTTGTCTTGGTGTTCTTGGCTTTCAGCGTCTACCCGTTGTTCTTCACGCTGCGCCTGAGTTTCACCGACTGGCACGGATCCGGTGCCGCGCACTGGATCGGCCTCGATAACTACCGTTATCTGCTGACCAGCAGCGGGTTCTGGTCGTCGCTCGGCAACTCCGGCGTGCTGTGGCTCCTGATCGTCCCGGCCCAGATGGTGCTCGCCGTGCTCGTGGCGGTGCTGCTCAACGCGATCAAGCGGCTGCGCGGGTTCTACCGGGTGGCGTTCGTCGTGCCGTTCGTGACGCCGCTGGTCGCGGTCGCGCAGATCTGGATCGTGCTGTTCGACCAGGACAACGGCGCGGTGAACGCGATGCTCGGCGCGGTCGGCCTTCCGCCGGTCGGCTGGCTCGTCACGAGCGGATGGGCGAAACCGACGCTCGCGTTGCTGTTCCTCTGGAAGACCACCGGGTTCGTGGTGCTGATCGTCCTTTCCGGACTCCAGCAGATCGACCGCGGCCTGTACGAGGCGGCCTCGCTCGACGGAGCGGGCCGGATGCGGCAGCTGTGGTCGATCACCGTTCCGCTGCTGCGCCGTTCGCTGATGTTCAGCCTCGTTTTGCAGACGCTGGCGGTGTTCCAGATGTTCGCCGAGCCGTACGTGGTGACGAAAGGCGGGCCGTACACCTCGACCACCACGGCCGGGCTCTACCTCTACAACCACATCACGCGCGCGGATCTCGGCACCGGGGCGGCGAACTCGTTCCTGCTGGTGATCGTCGTGATGGCGGTGTCGCTGCTTTTCGTCCGGCTGCTTCGAGCGGAGGACTGACATGACCGCACTCGGCGTCCGTCAACGGAAGCCCCGGCCGTTGCTCGGCTCGCACGCGTTCCTGCTCGTGCTGACCGTCGCCCTGCTCGCGCCAGTCGTGTGGGCGATCCTGTCGTCGTTCAAACCGGCGGGCGAGATCATCCGGAACCCGCTCGGGTTCGACCCGGCGACCTTCACCCTCGCCAATTTCCGCGGGATGTTCCAGGACGTCCCGATCGGCAGCGGGTTCCTCAACACCGGCATCGTGCTCGTGGCGAAGGGCGCGATCACGATGTTCTGCGCGCCGCTCGCGGCCTACGCGTTCGCGAAATACCGGTTCGCGGGCCGTAACCTGATCTTCGGCACCGTGCTGCTCACCCTGATGCTGCCGACGATCGTGCTCGTCATCCCGCTGCTGCTGGAGATGAAGGAACTCGGCTGGGTCAACACGTACCAGGCGCTGATCCTGCCTGGTTCGGTCGACGCGTTCGCGATCTTCTGGATGCGCCAGGTGATCGCGGCGGTGCCGGACGAACTGCTCGACGCCGCCCGCGTCGACGGCTGCGGCGAGTTCGGCATCTTCTGGCGCGTCGTGGTCCCGGCGATCCGGCCGGGTCTCGCCGGGCTCGGCGTGCTGACGATCATGAACATCTACAACGATTTCGTCTGGCCGGTCGTCGCGGCCAGCTCCAGCCGGATGGCGACCCTCCAAGTCGTCCTCTCGACCCTCGCCCAGAACATCTCGGGCAACCGGGTGGACGCCGATTACGCGACCGTGACCGGCGAACTGCTCGCCGCCGCGTCGATCGCGCTCGTCCCGCTGCTGATCCTGTTCATCGTGCTGCAGAAGCACTTCATCAACGGCATCCTCGCCGGAAGCGTAAAGGGCTGACACATGACGATTGCCGAGAACGCCGCCGACCCGACCGCCGCGGAGGCGGTCCCGCGGCCGGGGTATCCGCGTCCCGACCGGGACCGATCCGAGAGATGGCTGAGCCTCAACGGCCGCTGGCGATTCGCCGCGGCCGACGGTGCACCCGAGTCGATCACTGTCCCGTTCGCTTGGGAGACAGCGGCTTCTGGCGTGCACCGGACCTGGCTAGAACACGCCGTCTACTCGCGCACGGTCACGGTTCCGCCGGAATGGACCGGACGCCGGGTCGTGCTGTGCTTCGGCGCGGTGCATCACCGCGCGGTCGTCTCGATCGACGGGACGTCCATCGGTTCGCACGTCGGCGGACACAGTTCGTTCGAGTTCGACGTCACCGACGTGCTGAAGCCGGGCCGGGTCGCTGAGTTGACCGTCGAGGTCGAGGCACCTGCGGACAAACGCGAAATCCCGCACGGCAAACAGCGTTCGATCCCGCGAGACGACTACGACGGCGTCTCGTTCACGCCGACGTCCGGGATCTGGCAGAGCGTCTGGCTCGAGGCCCGCGGGCGCACCTACGCCGCCGAGGTTTCCGTGCGCGGGGATTCGCTGACCGGCTTTGACGTCGCGGGCGAACTCGCTGGGGATGCTCCGGACAATGCCGCCGTGGTCGCGCTCCTGGAGGGTCGCGAGGTCGTCCTTTCGGTGCGGGACGGGCGGTTTTCCGGACGGCTGGAGGTTCCGTCACCGCAATTGTGGAGCCCGGAATCGCCGCACCTGTACTCCATCGCGCTGACTGTCGGCGAAGGCGACTACGCCGACCAGCTGACCGTGACCGGCGGGCTTCGTCGGATCGAAACGCGCGGCGAAGCGATGTATCTCAACGGAGAACGGCTGTACGTGCGCGGCGTGCTCGACCAGGGCTACTGGCCGGAGTCGGGGCTCACCGCGCCCGATGACGAAGCTCTGGTCCGCGACCTCGAACTGGCGCGGGAACTCGGCTTTTCACTGGTACGCAAGCATCTCAAGGCCGAGGAACCGCGATGGCTCGACCACGCCGACCGGACCGGGATGCTGATCTGGGCCGAACCGCCAGCGCCGAGCCGGTTCAGCCCGGCCGCCGCGGCGGCGTTCGAGGCACAGCTGCCTGACTTCGTCCGGCGCGACGGCAACCATCCGTCGATCGTGATCTGGGGGCTGTACAACGAAGAATGGGGCCTGGACTGGGACATCCCGGGCAGCCCGGAGCGCGCCGCCGCGGCCGTGCGCGCCTACGACCTCATGCGCTCGCTCGACGACACCCGGCCGATCGTGGAGAACTCCGGCTGGGCGCACGTGAAGACCGACCTGGTCGATTGGCATTACTACGACGAGAACCCGCGCAACTGGGCGGAAAACCTCGCCGCGCTCGCGTCCGGTGAGCGGGAGTCGTTCGAGGTCAAACTCCGCCCGGACTTCCTGGTCGACAAATCGTTCTACGGTTCTGCCGACTTCCCGCGCTCCGGCGTGCCGGTGCTGAACAGCGAGTACGGCGCGGGGTTCACCAGCCTGGAGCGGGCGTGGCACGTGCGCTGGCAGACCCAGGAAATCCGCAGGCACGACCGGTTTTCCGGCTACATCTACACGGAACTGACCGACGTAGAACACGAAATGGCGGGCCTGCTGGACACGCACCGGCGACCCAAGGACTGGGGCGGGCTCAACCCGGCCGACGCCTTCGCGGCGACCACCCTGGTCGTCGACCTCGTGCCCGCGCACGCCGGCGCCGACCTGCCGGTGCCGACGGAACCGCTGACCCTCGACGTGCACGTCTCGCACACCGGCCAGGAGCCGATCGCGGGAACTCTGCACGCCGGGTGGGGCGCGTCAGGTTCGCGCACTCTGCCTCTCGCGGTGACTTCCCTTGCCGCGCAGGCGAAACCGTTCCGGCTCAGCGACGCGTTCCCGCTGACCGTCCCGGCACCGAGCAGTCCGGCACGACTGCACCTGTGGCTGGAAACGGACGGCAAGGTGATCGCGCGGACCTTTGTGGACGCTGCGGTCGTGGAGGAATTGAACCGACGGGGTGCGCGTAGCTGATCAAAGGGGCGGCCAGCTGAACTGGCCGCCCCTTCCTGATCAAGCTGGAACGTGCCAAACCTGCGTGAACAAACCATTGCAGTCATAGATCTGCAACTGCGTGCCGTCCGCGGTCTGAGCCTGCGGATCGTCGAGGCACCGACCGGACTGCGGGTTGTAGATCGACCCGTCCGCCCGCGCTTGCCACTGCTGCGCAGGCGTACCGAGACAGTCGCGAAGCTCCACTTTGGACGAATTCGCGGTGCCGCCGCCGACGATGTTCAGGCATTTGTCGAAAGCCCGGATCGTGCCGTCAGTTTCTAGCGACCACTGCTGACCGGTCGCGATCCCGCAGGTGTACAGCTGCACCGCATTGCCGTTGACCGACGTGTTGGTGTTCACGTCGACGCACTTGCCGGTGGTGCCGGGTCCGGTGATCTGGCCCTGCGCGTTCGGCAGCGTCGCCGTGCCGAAGTCCGTTTCGCATTTGCCGGTGGACAAATGCGTGCCCGCGAGCATCAGGAAGGTGTTGCCCGAAGGCGCGCCCAGCAACGGCGAGCTGTACCCGGCACAGGCCGTCTCGCCCGCGTCGTAGCCGCCGGTCGGCGCGGTGGTCACTGGCGTGGTGATCTCTTGCCATGGCCCGGATCCGAGGTTCCGGTTCACGAACAGCACGTGCCCGTCCTCCGGCTGGATCGCCAGCGAGCCGTCCGTGCCCGCGACGACCCGCTGTCCGGACGCGACGAGGGTCCCGTTCGCGCCGCCCGCCGGCGACCAGGTCAGGTACGGCGTGTGCAGCAGGAACCGGTGGTCGGCGGTCTCGATCCGGGTGCCGAGGCTGCCGGGGTTCCACGATTCGGCGTCCGGGGAGGTCTTGAAGTAGACGTCGCAAGCCTGGTCTGGATCGAAGCCGGCTTTGCAGTCCTCGTAGGTCATCGCGTAGGTGCCGTTGGGCAACGGGACGACGGTGGCCATCCCGGGCCGCTCGACGCCGTTCTGCACCGCGACGTCGTAGACCTCGTTGCCCCAGGTCAGGCCGCCGTCGGTGGAGACCGTGTGGGCGAGGACCTGGGCGTAGTTGTTGGCCGACGGGCGTTCGTCGGAGAAGTAGCAGATGAGCCCGTGATCGGTGGTGGCGAACTCCGGCTCCCAAATGCCGTGGCCGATCGTGTTGGCCATCCCGGACTCGGCCGCGCACGAACTGCGGTAAGTCCAGCTCGCACCCTGGTTGGTGGACACGAAAACCTCGACCGCCTGCTGCGTGTAGTCGCCGTGGTTCCAGGCGGTGCCCGCGGCGAGCAGAGTGCCGGCCGGCAGCGACCCTTCGGCGCGCGGCAGTTCGTAGAGCGTCGGGCCGTCGAGATCCCAGCCGTGCTGGGTGTCGGTGACCGTGCTGATCGGCGAGGACGTCCAGGTGACGCCGTTGTCGGTCGAGCGGTAGACCGGGAAGTTCGCCTTTCCGACGCCGGTGCCGGAGTGCGAGAACGTGGCCAGCAGGGTGCCGTTCGCGCTGCCGTTGTGCGCGAGGCGGATGACGCGCGGGTAGCTGGCGTCCTCAGTGGAGCCGCTGGCGGTGCTGGGCCGGTAAAGCACCCCGCCGGAGGTGGTGGCCGCGGTGGCGGTGCCCGCCGGAAACGCTGCTGTGAGGGCGGCGCCGAGCACGACAGCGGCGACCAGCGCGCCGCGCCGTCTCGGACGAGATCGGGAAGTGTGGGGACCAGGCGACATGAGCGTCACTCCTAGGACGGGACGGCGCCACAACCTCCTTGGCTGCTCCCCTTCCCGGGCACAACGGCCCGCGCGCGGCAACTGTCCGCCGTCGCTTCTCGAAGAGGTGGCCGCCGGGGGACCCAGGCCGCTTTGCCATCGTGTGAAAACCTGAGCGTACTCCGATTTGCACACGTTGCAAGAAACTGTCCGGCGGACACCCGCCCACACTCGGATGTCCGCGCGCCGTCCACCGACGAGCGACGCGAGAGCACGCAGCGAAGACCACTCGACGGACCGCGCTGGTCCGCACGGGCGATCCGTGAAATCGGCGGAGTGGCAGGACTTCCGCCGCGCCGGTCGGGTCTGTTTGCCTCGTGGAGTCGGCACCCACGGAACGCGAGGGGAGCACGCGTGCAGCCGTTCGTCCTGCCCGAGTTCTATCTGTCGTACCCCGCCCGGCTGAACCCGCACCTGGACGGCGCGCGGAAGCACAGCAAGGCGTGGGCGTACTCGATGGACATGATCGACGTGCCCCAGCACGGCACCGTCATCTGGAACGAGCACGACCTCGACTCCCACGACTACGCCCTGCTGTGCTCCTACACCCACCCCGACGCCGCCCCGCGGGAACTCGACCTCGTCACCGACTGGTACGTCTGGGTCTTCTACTTCGACGACCATTTCCTGGAACTCTTCAAACGCACCGGCGACATCGAACACGCACGCGATTACCTGGACCGCATCGCCCGCTTCATGCCCGCCGAAGGCGCCATCACCGACACTCCGGAAAACCCCGTCGAACGCGGCCTGACCGATTTGTGGAACCGCACTGTCCCCCACCGATCCGCGGGCTGGCGCCGCCGCTTCCGCGAAAGCACGCGCAATCTTCTGGACGAATCGCTGTGGGAACTCGCCAACATGAACGAGGGCCGTATCGCGAACCCCATCGAATACGTCGCGATGCGCCGCAAAGTCGGCGGTGCCCCCTGGTCCGCGAATCTGATCGAACATTCCCTGAACGCCGAAGTCCCCGACGAAATCGCGGCTAAACGCCCGATGGAAGTCCTGCGCGACTGCTTCGCCGACGCCGTGCACCTGCGCAACGACCTCTTCTCCTACCAGCGCGAAGTCGAAGACGAGGGCGAACTTTCCAACAGCGTCCTGGTCTTCGAAAAGTTCCTAGGCTGCACCACTCAGCAGGCTGCAGACGCAGTAAACGACCTCCTGACCTCACGCCTGCACCAATTCGAACACACCGCGCTCACCGAAGTCCCGGCTCTCTTCGAGGAACACGGCGTACACCCCGCCGGACGAGCCGAAACCTTCGCCTACGTCAAGGGCTTGCAAGACTGGCAATCCGGCGGACACGAATGGCACCTGCGCTCAAGCCGTTACATGAACGAAGGGGCCCTAGACGCCCACGGCGGCCCAGAATTACTAGGCGGCCCGTCCGGACTGGGCACCTCCGCAGCCCGAATCTTCCGCTCTATCGCCACCACCGCACCACAACGCGCACGAGCCTTCTCCCACCAGCCCTATGAAAAACTAGGCCCAGTCACCCTGCCCGCCCTACCCCTGCCGTTCCCTTTGCACCTAAACCCACACCTAGCCGCGGAACGCAGGAAAATCACCGCTTGGCCGCAGCGGATAGGAATGCTGTCCGAATCGGTGTGGGACTCCACCCGGCTACGCTTATCCGACATCCCGCTAGCCTCCGCGGGAATCAGCCCCGCCGCTCCCCCGGAGCAATTGTCCCTCATCAACGACTGGCTGACCTGGGGCACCTATGCCGACGACTACTACACAGAAGTCTTCGCCCACGACCTGCCCGCCGCCCGGCTGGCCACCGAACGCCTAAAACTCTTCATGCCCACCGACGGTTCCCCGCCGCCCGCGCCCCTGACCGCCCTGGAAACCGGCCTGGCAGACCTGTGGCAACGCACCACAGGCCCGTTGAGCCCCGCAGAACGCGAAACCTTCCGCGGCACTGTCGAGGACATGATCGACGCCTGGGTGTGGGAACTGGCCAACCAAGCCCAAAACCGCATCGCGGACCCCATCGACTACGTCGAAATGCGCCGCCGCACCTTCGGCTCCGACCTGGTCACGAGCATCAGCCGACTCACCAACAGCCGCACCGTGCCCCAGGAAATCCACCGAAACCGAGTGATCGAGGCATTGGAAGATTCAGCCGCCGACTACTCCTGGCTGATCAACGATCTGTTCTCCTACCGCAAGGAAATAGAATACGAAGGCGGCCTGCACAATGCGGTGCTGGTAGTCCGATCCTTCCTGGACGTGGAGCAAGATCAAGCCCTGCGGATCGTCGCGAACCTGGCAGAAGCAAGACTGGCAGAATTCCGACACGCGGTTGATGTCGGCTTGCCGGGCCTGTTCGCCGATTACGGCCTGGACGCGGAAGCGCAGGCGACGCTCACCGACTACGCGGACCTGCTGAAGAACCTGATGACCGGAATCGCGAACTGGCACCGCGAATGCGCCCGGTACACCGACGAGGAACTGGACCGAGTCCGGGCTTCGCGAGTCCCCACCGACGAGCCGAGCGACGCGGCGGAACCACCCGACACGTCCAAGGCACTCCTGCACCCAGGCTGCACCGGCACCGAGCCCGTCCCGATCGGCACCAAACCCAGCCCCCACCCCAGCGGCCCGACCGGCCTGGGCACCCAATCCCTGCACATCCCCACCCCAGCCAGCTCGGCCGCGCCCTAACGCCGTGAGGGGAACCCTCACAGACTCTGATTCCCTCAAGGAGCCCTTCACGGACCGCCCACCACCCGCCAGAACGCGCCCCAATGCCGCATTGGGTGCATCCCACGCACCCAATGCGGCGTTCGGTGCATCTGACGCACCCAACGCCACATTGGGGCGCTAGCCCCCGCCACCAACAAACCGCACCGGTGCACCCAAGGTTCGAGGCACCCAGCCCCTCCCCCGCACCCCGATATAAGCCGTCCCTGCGGTCTGGGGATGCTTGTCAAGGCATCTTTCCCGCCTTGACAAGCACCCCCAGACCGTCAGCACAATCAAGCTTCGGGGTGCCCCACGCAACCCAGGTGCGCAAGGTCGCCGCCAGGCGACGAGCAGCCCCCGAACAGGGTGCCCCCCACCACTCCACCGAGCATCTCCCGGCACATCCAGCAATACTCGAACCCGTGACCAGCCCGAACCTCCACTTCCTAGGCCACGCGACCACCCGCGTGGAACTAGCCGGGCAGGTAGCCCTGACCGACCCAGTCCTCACCCGCTGGATCGGCCCCCTAACCCGAGTAGTCCCCAAACCAGACGTCACAGCCTGGTCAGCAGTAGACATCGTCCTCATCTCCCACCTCCACGGCGACCACCTCCACCTCCCCTCCCTGAACCTCCTAGGCAAAGCCACAAGAATCGTCGTCCCCAGAGGCGCAGGCTCCTGGCTGACCAAACAAGGCTTCACCGAGGTAGAAGAACTCGCCCCAGGCCAATCCACCACCTCCGGCCCCCTGAAAATCACCGCCACCGAAGCGGTCCACTCAGGCCACCGCTGGGGTCCCCGCCTGACCCACGGCCCGCAAAGCCCAGCCCTAGGCCACCTCCTGGAAGCCGACACCACGCGGATCTACTCAGCAGGCGACACCGACCTCTTCCCCGGCATGGCCGACCTGGGCCCAGTAGACGTAGCCCTGCTCCCAGTCTGGGGCTGGGGCCCCAACCTGGGCCCAGGCCACCTCACCCCAGAACGCGCAGCCGAAGCCGCCGCCCTCCTCCAGGCCCGCACGGCAGTCCCCGTCCACTGGGGCACCCTCGCTCTCCCCGGCATCCACCGCACGGCCAAGATGCGCAGGCTCCTCGTGGAACCACCACGCACCTTCGCGCACCATGTCCGCTGTCTGGGCCTGGACACCGAGGTCCTGCACACCCGCCCCGGCTCCGACGTCCTGTTCCCGGCCCGCAAGGAGCGCGGGTGAACTGGACAGACCCGTCAGCGATCGGCTATCCGGCGCTGTTCGGCGGAGTACTGCTCGGCTCCGTCATCCCGATCGTCCCGACCGGCGCGGTTGTCGGCGCGGCAGCCGCGGTCGCGATGACCACCGACCACCTCTCGCTCCCGCTGGTGATCCTGCTGGCCGTGGCAGGCGCATACCTGGGCGACGTGATCACCTTCGCCATCCCGAAACTCGGCAGCGAACCGCTACTGCGTTTCGTAGAACGACGCCAGCAAGCCGAACGCCTCGCGAAGGGCCGCGAGCAATTCGCGAGACGAGGCTGGCAGCTCGTGGTGATCGGCCGCCTAGTACCCGCCGGACGCATCCCAGTGCTGCTAGCCGCGGGCACGCTTGGCTACCCGTGGCGCAAGTTCCTGCCGTCCGGCCTCTTGGCCTGCGTGCTGTGGGCGGTGGCGTACTCGCTGCTCGGCATTCTCAGCGGCGGCATCTTCGACTCGCCGCTCGTCGCGACGCTGCTCGCCACCGTCCTGGTGCTGCTGGTGACCGTGCTGACCACGCTGATCTCCAAGAAACGGGCGGCCAACCAGACGGGAGGACCTCGATGACGACACCTGCTCCGGCGAAGGGCCGGTTGCTGCGCGGCGGCCGGGTCGTCGCGCGGGTCCTGCTGGTCTGGGTGGCGGTCACCGGCGCGCTGCGGCTGCTCGACGCGTGGCTCGACGGGTTCACGATGCAGTCCTGGTGGCAGCCGACGGTGTGCGCGCTGATCCTCGGACTGCTCGTCTCCGTGGTGTGGCCGCTCGTGGTGCGGGTGGCGTGGCCGATCGCGTACTTCACCCTCGGCGTCGGCACGTACATCCTGCTCAGTGCCGCGGCGTTGGCGATCCTGCAGGCCGTACCCGGTGTCGAGCTGCACGGTTTCTCGACGGCGGTCGTCATCACCGTCGCGATGTCCGCGGTGGGCGCGGTGATCTCCAGCGTGCTGGCCGTCGACGAGGACGAAATCTTCTTCCGTCGCGCCGCGCGCCGCCGGCGGAAAGCGAAGCACCGCACCGATTTCGCCGATCAACCGCCCGGTGTGGTCTTCCTGCAGATCGACGGGCTCGGTTACGACACCGTTCGCCGCGCTGTCCGGGACGGTGACATGCCGACCTTCGCCAAGTGGCTGTCCGAGGGCACGCATTCGCTCACCCGCTGGCACACCGACTGGAGTTCGCAGACCGGCGCGAGCGTCTGCGGGATCCTGCACGGTTCGAACCACGACATCCTCGGTTTCCGCTGGTACGAAAAGGATCGCGACCACGTCATGGCGTGCGCGCATCCGTCCGACGCGGCCGAGATCGAGCGGCGGCACAGCGACGGGCACGGGCTGCTGTCGATCGGCGGCGCGAGCCACGGCAACCTCTTTTCCGGCGACGCCCCGCACGTCAGCCTGACCATGAGTTCAGTGCCGGTCCTCACGCCGCGCAAGCGTCGCCGGGACCGCGTTGGCGCTGGATATCGCGCCTACTTCGCCAACCCCGTCAACGTGTTGCGGACCTTCGGCGTCGCGCTCGCCGACGTCGTCCGTGAGCTGTCCGCAGCGGCCAAACAACGGCGCGCCGGCGTGCTGCCACGGATCCCGCGCGGCGGTGTCTACCCGCTCGCCCGGCCGGGCACGACGGTGATCGCACGCGACGTCGTGGTGTCCGCGATCATCGGCGACCTGCTCGCCGGGCGGCCGGTGGTGTACGCCGATTTCCTCGGCTACGACGAGGTCGCGCACCACTCCGGCATCGAACGATTCGACACGCTGGAGGTGCTGCGGTCGATCGACCAGCAGTTCGCGCGGCTGCTGCGGGCCGCTCGGCTCTCGCCGCGGAAGTACCACATCGTCGGGCTGTCGGACCACGGACAGACCCAAGGCCAAGCGTTCGTCGACCGGTTCGGCGAGACCATCGAAGCGCTCGTCGGACGGCTCTGTGGCGGGGAACCTGTTGCCGAGCAAGGAAAGCGTCGACAGGCGGAAAGCTGGCAGGTCAACGCCGCGCTGGCCGAGGCGACCGCGAGCGGCGGCCTGATCGCGCGACGGCTGCGGGCCCGGGTCGAAGGCGCGGAAGGAGCCGAAGACCGCCCACGCACCGCGACTGGCTCGCCGGGCCAGGTCACCCGCGTAGCTCCCGGGGTGGTCGCCGTGGTGTCCGGGCACGTCGCGATGGTGTCGTTCACCGAGCACGAGGGCCGGGTCGAACTGGAGACGATCGAACGCGAGTACCCGGACCTGCTGCCGACGCTGGTCGACCACGACGGCGTCGGATTCCTGTTGGTCCGCAGCCGCGAGTTCGGCCCAGTAGTGCTGGGCCGCGACGGCTTGAAGCGGCTGGCGACCGGCGTCGTGATCGGCGAAGACCCGCTGGCCGACTACGGTCCCTACGCCGCTGAGCTGGTCCAGCGCGTCGACAGCTTCCCGCATTGCGCGGACATCATGATCAACAGCCGGTACGACGCGGACTCCGACCAGTCCTCGCCGTTCGAACGGCACGTCGGCTCGCACGGCGGGCTCGGCGGACCGCAGCAGCGGGGCTTCCTGCTGCATCCGCGAGAATTCCCCGCACCCGGCGAACCCGTCGGCGCGGAAGCCGTGCACCGCGTGTTCCGCGACTGGCTCACGTTCCTCGGCCACCCGGAACCCGGTGCGGCCGAAGGCAAAACCGCTGTCGTCCCCTCGGAGGTAGTGTCATGAGCAACCCGATCGTCTACGGCGCGAGTTGGTGCCCGGACGTCAAACGCAGCCGCGCGCTGCTCGACGCGAAGGGCGTCGAGTACGACTACGTGGACGTCGAGGCCGACCCCGCCGCCGAAGCCCGCGTACGCCAGCTTCAGGACGGCGCTCGCCGCATCCCGACCATCGTCTTCGCGGACGGCAGTCACCTCGTCGAGCCGAGCGACGACGAACTGAACGCCCACCTCGCGCGGTGACCCCGCTGACGGAACTTCCCCTGGGCACGCGGGTTGTCGTGCGGTATCGGATCGAGGGCGGATTCACTGACGCCCTCGGTCCGTTGCGCGCTCGCGACGCTGAGACCTGCACTGTCGAGACCAAACGCGGACTGGTCGTCGTGCCGTTGGCCGAGGTGGTCGCCGCTAAGCAGGTGCCGCCAGCGCCGCAGCGGAAATCGAGTGGCCCGCCAGAGCCGAATTTGTGACGATCACCGGATGCGCACCTTCGACGAACTGGTGGACGAGGCCTCAACGGTATCCGTGGACGGCTGGGATTTCTCGTGGCTCGACGGACGGGCCAGCGAGCAGCGACCGTCGTGGGGGTATCAGCGGCTGATCGGCGAGCGGATGCGGGACGTCCAGTCCGTTGTGGACATCCAGACCGGCGGCGGAGAAGTGCTGGCAGGCGTGCCAGTGCTGCCACCGCTCACAGTCGCCACCGAATCGTGGCCGCCGAATCTCGAGAAGGCCGCCGCGTTGCTCGAACCTCGAGGCGCGACCGTCGTCGCGGACACCGACGAGCCGCCACTTCCGTTTCAGGACAACACGTTCGAGCTGGTCGTCAGCAGGCATCCGGTGACGGTCTGGTGGGACGAGATCGTGCGGGTCCTCAAGCCCGGCGGCAGCTATCTGTCGCAGCACGTGGGGCCGTGGAGCGTGTTCGAGCTGGTCGAGTACTTCCTCGGGCCGCAGCCGCCGGAGGTCCGCAACAGCAGGCATCCGGACCGCGCGAAAGCCGAAGCGGAGAAGGCCGGGCTGGAAGTGGTGGACCTGCGCTTCGAAGAGTTGCGCACTGAGTTCCACGACATCGGCGCGGTGATTTACTTCCTGCGCAAGGTGATCTGGATGGTCCCGGGGTTCACTGTGGACGAATACCTGCCGCGCCTACGCGAGCTGCACGAGGAGCTGCAGAAGGGGCCGTTCGTGGCGACGACTACTCGGTACCTGATCGAGGCGCGCAAGCGATAGCCGCCTCGATGCCGTCCGCCAGCACCGTCACGCCAGCGTCGAAACTGAGCCGCGCTTCGTGCTCCAAATAGGACACTCCGGCGGGCGGTGGCGGCGAACTCTCCTCGCCTAGCCGCGCGACATGCGGATACCGCTCGGCCAGATCGGGAGCCAGCTCGCCGAGTGCGGACGTCCGCACCCGCCACCAGTCCTCATCGGACAGTCCGGTTTCCTTCAGCGCCAACCGTGATTCCGCAGCGATCTGCACCGCGCCGCGCACGACGTTGAGCAGCGCGCCCACCAGCCGCCGCACCTGACCGGCGGGCAGGCCGGTCGCGAACAGCACCCGCAGCACCGTTTCCTGCATCCGGAACTCCCCCGGCCCCAGCACCGGACGCGCGTAGGACACCTGCAGCAGCCACGGGTGGCGCAGATGGAAGTCCCACAGGTCACCGGCCAACGACACCAGCGCCGGACGCCAGCCGCCGGACAGGTCGTGGTCGTCGCGCAGGTCGCCGAACACCTGGTCGCACATCAAATCGATGAGCTCGGTCTTGCTCGGCACGTACGTGTACAGCGCCATCGCGGTGCGCCCGAGCCGATCCCCGACCGCGCGCATCGACAACGCCGACATGCCCTCGGCGTCGGCGAGTTCGATCGCCGCGCCCACGATGAGGTCGACGCTCAGCGCGGGTTTCGGCCCCGGCGCGCTGCGCGATTCGACGCCCGCGCGCCACAGCAGCTCCATCGAACGGCGGGCGTCGCCCTGCCCCGCGAACACGACCACCGGCGACCCCTTTCCCCATACAGGATAAAGGACCGCCGGGGCCGTCGGCTCAGCCGTCCACCTCGATCGCGAGCGCCGGGCAGAGCTGCGCCGCCTCCTTCGCCTGCGCGTGCAGGTCCTCGGCCGGGTTTTCCCGCAGCAGCACCACGATCCCGTCCTCGTCGCGCTGATCGAACACCTCGGGCGCGACGAGCACGCACTGCCCGGCCCCGACGCAACGGGACTGGTCGACGACCACCTTCATCTCGCGACTCCTTTCACCAGGTCACGGGGAGTTCGTGCACCCCGTAGACGACCATGTCGTGCTTGAACTTCAGCTCGTCCACCGGCGCGGCCAGCCGGAGCGTCGGGATCCGCCGGTAGAGCGTCCGGTACACCACCTGCAGCTCGACCCGCGCGAGCGGCTGGCCGAGGCATTGGTGCACGCCGTAGCCGAACGCGACGTGGTGGCGCGCCTTGCGGGTGACGTCGAGCTTGTCCGGCTCCGGGAACTGCGTCTCGTCGCGGTTGGCGATGTCCGTGGCCGCGACCAGGCCCTCGCCCTTGCGGAGGGTCTGCCCGCCGATCTCCAGGTCTTCGAGCGCGACGCGGCGGCGTCCGGAGTGGACGATCGTCAGGTACCGCAGCAGTTCCTCGACCGCGTTGGCCAGCAAGGCGTCGTCGCCGTCGCGAACCGCGGCGAGCTGATCCGGGTTCTCCAGCAACGCGACCGTGCCGAGCGCGATCATGTTCGCCGTGGTCTCGTGTCCGGCCACGAGCAGCAGCTGTCCCATCGCGGCCGCTTCCTCGACGGTCATCGCTCCGGTGGCGACCGGTCCGGTCGCGAGCCTGCTGAACACGTCGTCGGCCGGGTCGTCGATCTTCTTCTCGACCAGCCGCCCGAGATAGCCCTGCAATTCCTCCGCCGCCGCGAGCGACTCTTCGGCGGTCGCCTCTCGCGAGACCAGGACCTTGCTGCAGCGATGGAAGAAATCGCGATCGTCGTACGGCACGCCGAGCAGCTCGCAGATCACCAAGGACGGCACCGGCAGCGCGAACGCCTGCACGAGGTCGGCGGGTTTCGGACCGGCCAGCATCTCGTCGAGCAGTTCGTCGACGATCTGCTGGATCCGCGGCCGCATCGCCTGGATCTTCTTCACCATGAAATCGCCGGTGAGCAGCCGTCGCTGGGCCGAGTGCTCCGGCTCGTCCATCCCGATGAACGACTTGAACCGGCTGCGCCGCGCCTTGACCCCAGGCGTCTGCGACGGATAGCCGGCGCGGTCCGGATCGGCGCTCACCCGCGGGTCAGTGAGCAGCGCGCGAACGTCTTCGTAGCGGGTGAACAGCCACGGTTCGCTGCCGTCCCAGATCCGCACGCGAGACACCGGCTCGTCGCGCAGCTTGCGATCGAGTTCGGGCGGCGGATCGAACGGGCAGCGTCCGCGGCTCATCGGGAAGTGCTCTACGGGCCGGGCCTCCGGCATCACAGCCTCCTGGAGGAGAAGTCACCAAACGAGTGTTCGGATACTTACTGAACACATGTTAGGCGTTGTGGTGAACGATTGCCCAGGAGCGCGGCTCAAGATCACCGGGATGGCCGTGGACGAGCGTGGCAAACGGGGAGAAAACGCCCGTGGCTCAAGCGAAAATGAGCGCCAGCAGTTCGTCGGCGAAGCTCACGACTTCGTCCCCGCTCGGCTGCCTTCCCGTCGAGTGGAACAGCGCGACGCGGCCGTGCGCGCCGACGAACGCGATCACTCCGGCCCGTTCGGCGGGCACCCGGAGCGCGGAGCCGGACTCGGCGCAGCGGGCGAACGCGGCGGTGATCCGGTCGACGAGATCGATCGCCGGACCGTGCGGCCGGACATCCGGCGAAGTGCGGCTCGACCCGTTGGCCGTCATCAGGCGGTAATGGCCGGGGTTGGCCATCGCGAACCGGCAGTACGTGTGCAGCAGCGCCCGCACCCGGCCCACCGCGTCGCGGGCGGGAACCCGGGCCTCGGCCGCGTCCATCTCGAGGCGCAGCCTGCCGAACTCGTACTCGGCGAGCCCGGTGACGAGCGCGGCCCGGTCGCTGAAGTGCTGGTAAATGCTGGCCGGGGCGATGCCGACGGCGCGGGCGACCCCGCGGATGGTGAGCGCGTCCTCGCCGTCGAGTTCCGACAGGAGCTTGCTGGCCGCGGCGAGGATTTCCCCGCGCAGCCGTTCGCCCTCGCCCCAGCGGTTGCGCGTGCGGGCCTGGACTTCTTCGGACACTTGCCCATTGTTACCGCTCGCGTTGCCCTAGGCCGCCCCGCCCCGCCGCGGATGTCGATCGTTTCGTCGCCCGGCAGCCATCCGAGGTTCACCAACTGGGCGGGGGCGGCCGATAGCGTTCGCCGGTGGACGATCAGGGGTGGCTGGACGACTTCCAGCGGCGGATTGACGAGATGCAGGCCAAAAGCGCTGCGCTGCAGGAGACGCTGAGCACCGCGGAGGGCCGCGCCAAATCGGGCGACGGGCTGGTGTCGGTTTCGGTCGCCCCGAACGGCGCGCTCAAGAACCTCGAGATCGACGACCGCGCCCTGCGGCACGGCGGCGCCCGGCTCACCGCCTCGATCATGGACGCCTACGGCAAAGCGCAGCGCCAGGTGTCGCGCGACGTCATCGACGCGTTCGAGCCGATCGCCGGCGACAGCGAGATGATGAACGTGGTCAAGTCGTATCTGCCAGAGCCGGAGGAAGAGCCGGAGCCTCAGCCTCCCGCCGAGCCGCCGCGACCCGAACCGCCCGCGCGGTATCCAGGACCTCAGCCGGGCAGCACCACTCCGCCGGGCAGCGCGGCTTTCGGCCGCCCGATGCCCCCGCCGGCCGGCGCGACCCACAGCCGTCCGCCGATGCCGCCGCCTGGCACCACCCCGCCGCCCCCGGCCGCGCCCGAACCGCCCCGGCCGACGTCCGGTCCGCACCGCAGGCGCGCCGCCGGTGAGGACGACGACGAGATGCAGCCCTGGTGACGGCTTGTCAACCCGTCGTTAGTGGTGGGAAATCACCATTTACCGGACCGTACGAATGGGGGGTCACATTCCGGGAGCTTCTGCCTACTTTGGGTTGAGCGCGCGCAAACCCGGCAAACTCCCCAATCCCCCAGGAGCTTTCTTATGTCCAGGAAGTTCGTGCTGTCCGGCGCGGTCGCACTTGCCGTCGCCGCCACGCCGCTCGCCGGCGCCGCAGCAGTCGCTGCTCCGGCTCCCGCCCCGTCCGTCGCCGCGACGACCACGGTCTACTACTCGACGGCAGGCGCGCCGTCGTTCCGGGCCGCGATCAACGCGGGCGCGGCGAACTGGAACCGCGCGGTGACCAACGTGAAGCTGGTCGAGCGCTCGTCCGGGGCCTCGCTGCGGTACGTCGAGGGCAACGACCCGCGCGGGTCGTACGCGCAGACCGACGGACACGGCTACGGCACCATCTTCATCGACTACACCCAGGCCCGCCAGTACGACAACACGCGGATCACCGCGCACGAGACCGGCCACGCGCTCGGTCTGCCGGACCACTACTCGGGCCCGTGCTCGGAGCTGATGTCGGGCGGCGGCCCCGGCCCGTCCTGCCACAACGCCAACCCGAACTCGCAGGAAGCGTCCCGGGTGCAGCGGCTGTGGGTCAACGGAATCCGCGCGGCGGCCGGACCGCAGCAACGGATCTACGAGCAGATGCCGGTCGGCTGAGACGGATAAGCGAGCGGCGGCCGGGTGCGTTCCGGCCGCCGCTTCGCTGTCAAGGCTTCCTTGTCGGATAGCGCCGTTCGGGCCCGGGTCGAGGTCGGAATCCTCCTTTTCGGCCGCGACCGGGACTACCCGGACGCCGCCGGTGGTTGGCTTGCCTTCAGACGAAGGGGAGGCATTCATGGCGGAAATCGTTCTGGTCCACGGCGCTTGGAGCGACGGGTCGGCGTGGCTGGAGGTGATCCCCGCGCTGCATCGGCAAGGACACCGGGTCCGTACGGCGCACCTGCCGATGACCTCGCTCGCGGACGACATCGCCGAGGTCCGCCGGGAAGCCGCCTCCTTCAGCGGCCCGGTCGTCCTGGCCGGCCATTCCTACGGCGGCGCGGTCATTTCCGGTGCGGCGAAAGACAATCCGCAGGTCAACGCCCTGGCTTACTTCGCGGCGTATGTTCCGGACGAAAGCGAGACCGTCACGTCGCTGAACGACCAGTTCCCGGACTCCCCCGGCAACGACGCGATGGTGTTCCACGAGGACGGCTGGTCGTCGGTAGACCCGGACCGCTTCCACTACGCCTTCGCCGCCGATGTCGCGCACGAACGAGCCGCGGCGCTGGCCTCGGTGCAGCGACGCGCCCGTACCGGGTGTTTCATCGCTCCCGCCGGGCCTGGAGCTTGGCGTGACCTGCCGACCGCTTACGCTGTGTCCACAGAGGACCGAATCCTGAACCCGGACCTGCAGCGCTGGCTCGCCGAGCGGGCTGAGGCGGATTGTGTCGAACTGGCTGCCAGTCACTATTCGCTGCTCTCGCAACCGGAGGCGGTGGCTACGGTGATCGACAAGCTCGCTACTCGCGGCGGGTAGCAGCTACTTCCCCGCAGCGGCTTTGAGGACCGCGAAATCCGCCGCCAGCATCGGTCGCGCGTGCCCGGGGCGCGGAGTCCGCGGCTCCCAGACGACGGTGACCGGCACCGTCGTCAGCCCGAGCCGCAGCGCGACGGCGATCCGGTGGTTGCCGTCCAGCGTGCCGAAATCCTCGCAGAACCCGAGCCGCAACGGCGTGCGGATTCCGTGCCGCGCGATGTCCTCGGCAAGAGCGTCGAGATGCTGCGGGGTGTCCACCAGCGCGGAGCCCACCGCTTCCCGGTCCACCGCCCGGTACCGGACCACGAGCGGGACAGGCAGTTCAACCGGCATCCGTCCATCCTGGCACGGCGGAAATTCAGTTGCCCAGTCCCGATCGGAGCGCCGAGTATTCCCGCCATGGCCACCGAACCCGCCCGTCGTCATCCGTCCCGCTGCCTCGCCGCGCGCGGCAAGCAGCAGACGGCGCAGGAAGGGACCAGCCAGGCAGTCCGATGAGCGCCGCGCTGGTCGCGGGGCTCATCGCCGGCTACGGGATCGCCATGCCGGTCGGCGCGATCGGCGTCTACCTGGTCGAACTCACCGCGCGCACGTCGTGGCGGGTCGGGGCGGCCGCGGCGATGGGCGTGGCCACCGCGGACGGTGTTTACGCCGTTCTCGCCACCACCGGCGGTGCCGCGCTGGCCCCGCTGCTCGCCCCGATCACCACTCCCCTGCGCCTGACCTCCGCCGCCGCTCTGTTCCTGCTCGCCGCGTGGACCGCGGTCCGGGCGATCCGGCGTTATCGATCCGCCGATACTCCTTTGCCGGCAACGGAACCACACCCGCTGCGGGCATACGCGACGCTGCTCGGCCTGACCCTGCTCAACCCGTCCACCATCATCTACTTCACCGCGCTCGTCCTCGGCGAACGACCGGCGAACGGCACCGTGTTCGCCGCCGCCGCGTTCGCCGCTTCCGCGAGCTGGCAACTGTTGCTGGCCATCGGCGGCGCGTTGCTCGGACGCGGCCTCACCGGTCCGCGCGGACGGCTCGGTACCGCCCTTCTGTCCAGCGCGGTGATCCTCGTGCTGGCGGTGCGGCTCCTCTAGGAAACGACCGTGCTTTCCCTTACCTCCAGGGAAAACGGCGGCTGCACCGAACGCGGCGCGGCACTCTCGGTACCGGCTAGGCGGCTGTGGATCAGGTCGATCGCGGCCTCGGCGATGGCCGCCTTGTCCGGCGAGATCGTGGTGAGCGCGGGCAGGCTGAACGCGCTCTCCTCGGTGTTGTCGAAGCCGACGATCGCGATGTCGTCCGGCACCCGCAGCCCGTGCTCGGCCGCCGAGCGCAGCGCGCCGACGGCCAGCAGGTCGTTGAAGCAGAACACCGCGTCCGGCGGTTCTTCCTGTGCCAGCAAGCGTTTCATCGCTGCCGCACCCTCGGCGCGGTGGTACTTCGCCACCGGCTCCACCAAGGAATCCGCAGACGGCAAGCCCGCATCCGCCAGCGCGGCCCGATAACCGGCGAGCCGCAGCGACGACGTGCCGCGCTTGGGGTTCGCGCCGATCGCGGCGATCCGGCGACGGCCGAGCGAAACCAGGTGCGACACCGCCACGTGCGCGGCCTGTACGTTGTCGATCGCCACCCGGTCCAGTGCGACGTCCACCGCGTGTTCGCCGAGCAGTACCAGCGGGATTTTCCCTTCCGCATCAGGGAAATCGTCCGCTTCGAGCGCTTCGGGATGCACCAGAGCGCCGTCGACCAGATGCGGGCCTAATGAGTCCACAGTGGCCCGTTCCCGGTCGCGAGTCCCTTGCGTCTGCTCGATCAGCACGCTCCAGCCGCGGCGCTGCGCGGCGGTGATCACCAGCCCGGCCATTTCGCCGAAGTACGGAATGCTCAGCTCCGGCACCATCAACGCCAGGAACCCGGTCCGCCCGCGCCGCAGGTTGCGCGCGCCGACGTTTGGCCGGTACCCGGTCGCGGCCAGCGCCTCTTCGACGCGCCGCCGGTTCTCCGGCTTCACGAACGCGTAGCCGTTCACCACGTTGGACACGGTTTTCACCGAAACGCCCGCCAGCGTAGCGACGTCCTTCAGGGTCACGGCCACGCTGACTCCTCATCTCGTCCGCCCAGAGCCCATCACGAGCCCGCGAGGCTTCCGGCACCAGCCCCGACGACCACGTAGTGTAGCGACGTTTTGCCTGTTTACAACGTTGTTCCAACGATGTAAAAATAGCCGGAGCTCAGCGGGGTGACGGGCGTCACGCCGCCGAGCGGGTTGCCCCAGTCGTCGGCTGCGAGGAGTCCGCCGTGTCCCCGTCCGTCCCTGCCCGCTTCGCTCTGGTCGCCGGCGCCGCCACGGCACTCGTGCTCGCCGGCTGCACCAGCCGCGAGGAAACCCCGGCCGCGCAAAGCAATGGCTCCGGCCCGGCCGCCTCGGCCGCGTCCGCCGCGCCGAGCGCCGACGGCTGCACCATCGACAAGACCGGCTACCCCAAACTCGACCCGAAGACGGCGATCGTCGGCTTCTCCCAGTCGGAGAAGGAGGCGAACCCGTTCCGGATCGCCGAGACGCAATCCATCCGCAGCGAGGCGGGCAAGCTCGGCATCCCGGCCGACCACCTGCTCACCACGAACGCGCAGAGTGACCTCAACAAGCAGATCTCGGACATCAAATCGCTGCTGGACCGGGGCGCGCAGCTGCTCATCGTGGCCCCGCTGAACTCCGACGGCCTGCAGCCCGCGCTCGACGCGGCGAAGGCGAAGAAGGTCCCGGTGGTCACCATCGACCGGCAGGTGACCTCGAAGGCGTGCACCGATTACCTGACCTTCATCGGGTCCAACTTCATCGAACAGGGCCACCGCGCGGCCGCCGCGCTGGCGAAGTCCACCGGCGGCAACGGCAAGGTCGCGATCCTGCTCGGCTCCTCGGGCAACAACGTGACCACCGACCGCACCAAGGGCTTCAAGGACGAACTCGCGAAGACGCCCGGCCTCACCGTGGTCGCCGAGCAGACCGGCGAGTTCGACCGGTCCAAGGGCCAATCGGTGATGGAACAGCTGATCCAGAGCCACCCGGACCTCACCGCGGTGTACGCGGAGAACGACGAGATGGGCATCGGTGCGGTGAACGCGCTCAAGACAGCGGGCAAGAACCCCGGCAAGGACGTGAAGGTCGTGTCCGTCGACGGCACGCGCAACGCGGTGCAGCTGATCGTGGACGGCAGCTACAACGCGGTCATCGAGTCGAACCCGCGGTTCGGGCAGCTGGCGTTCCAGACGCTGCAGCAGTTCGAGGACGGCAAGCCGATCCCGCCGAGCATCGTCATCACCGACGACTCGTACGACGAATCGAACGCGGCCCAGAAGGTCGGGAACGCGTACTGATGACGAGCGCGGCCGACACCCAGGTGGCGACCATGACCGCACCGGTGCTCGAGGTGTCCGGGGTGACCAAGCGGTTCCCTGGCACCGTGGCCCTCGACGACGTCTCCTTCACCCTGCGCCGCGGCGAAGTCCACGCGCTGGTCGGGGAAAACGGCGCGGGCAAGTCCACTTTGATCAAGGTGCTCACCGGCGTGTACCGGCCGGACGAGGGCGAGGTCCGGCATCTCGGCGAGCCGGTCGAGTTCCGCAGGCCGATCGACGCGCAGCGCGCCGGGATCTCCACCATCTACCAGGAGGTCAACCTCGTCCCGCTGATGAGCGTGGCGAGCAACGTCTTCCTCGGCCGGGAACCGCGCACGCGCACCGGATTGGTGGACTGGTCGGCGATGAACGAACAGGCGCGCGAACTGCTCAGCGGGTACGGGATCGACACCGATGTACGGCGTCCGCTGCACACGCTCGCGGTCGGTGCGCAGCAGATGGTCGCGCTGGCCCGGGCGGTGTCCACAAAGGCCGGTGTGGTCGTGATGGACGAGCCGACCTCGTCGCTCGAACCGCGTGAAGTGGACACTTTGTTCGAGGTGCTGGCTCGGTTGCACGCCGACGACATTTCAGTGCTCTATGTGAGCCACCGGATGGACGAACTGTATCGGGTGTGCGACAGCGTCACGGTGTTGCGCGACGGCCGCGTGGTCCACAGTGGACCGCTGAAGCCGTTGCCGCGCATCGAATTGGTGTCGATGATGCTCGGCCGGGAGATCCGGCAGATCCGCGCTGAGGGCGTCACGGCGTTCGGCGAGGAGCATCATGCGGAGAAGGAACCGTTGCTGCAGGCCTCTCATCTATCCGGAGGGAACAAGCTGCACGATGTTTCGGTGAGCGTGCGGCCGGGTGAGGTCGTCGGATTGGCGGGACTGCTCGGGTCTGGCCGAAGCGAGACTGCGCGGGCTGTCGTCGGGGCTTTCCCGCTCGACGGCGGCACCGTGCTGCTGGCCGGGAAGCCGTTGAAGCGCGGGAAGATCTCCGCCGCGATGCGGGCCGGGATCGCGTTGCTAGCCGAAGATCGCAAGGCGGACGGGATCATTCCCAACCTGTCCGTACGCGAGAACATCGTGCTCGCCGCGCTGCCGCGACTGTCCACTTTCGGCTTCGTCAGCAGGTCCAAACAGGACCGAGTGGTGAAGACGTTCATGGAACGGTTGCGGATCAAGGCTTCCAGCCCGGAGCAGAAAGTGTCCGAGCTGTCCGGCGGCAACCAGCAGAAGGTGCTGCTGGCGCGTTGGCTCGCCACCGGGCCGAAAGTGCTGCTGCTGGACGAGCCAACGCGTGGCATCGACGTCGGAGCCAAGGCCGAGGTGCAGGCGCTCATCGATGAACTGGCCCAGGACGGCCTCGGTGTGTTGCTGATTTCGTCCGAGCTGGAGGAGATTCTCGACGGCGCCGACCGGGTGGTCGTGCTGCGCGACGGCAGCGTCGCCACCGAACTGGCCGGGGACGCGGTCACCGAGGACAACGTGCTGGCGGCGATTGCTGCAGGGGGTGACAACGATGTCGACCGCGACACTGACGAGACCTGACCGCGCCCGCGTCACGAGCTGGCTGCAGAACTACGGCGTGTACCTGGCCGTGGTCGTGCTGCTGCTGTTCAACATCGCGTTCACGAAGAACTTCCTCTCCGCGGCCAACTTCCGCACGCAGCTGGTGCAGGCCGCGCCGGTGTGCATCGTCGCGCTCGGCATGGCGCTGGTGATCGGCACCGAGGGCATCGACCTGTCCGTCGGCTCGGTGATGTCGGTTGCCGCCGCGCTCGTCCCGCTGTACCTCGGGGCCGGGCCGGTGATGGTGATCGTGGTCGCGTTGATCGCCGGGGTCGCTTCCGGACTGTTCAGCGGGTTTCTGGTGGCGCAGCTCGGCATTCAGCCGATCATCGCCACGCTGGCCCTACTGGTCGGCGGTCGGGGGCTGGCGCTCGTGATCGCCCACGGACAGCTGGTGCAGCTGCACAACCCGGACTTCCTCGCGCTCGGCACCGGCGACGTCCTCGGCGTGCCGATCATGGTCCTGGTGGCCGCAGTTCTCTCCGTGCTGGCCGGATTGTTGGTGCGGCGCACCACGTTCGGCCGACACTTGGTCGCAGTCGGCGGCAACCGTCCTGCTGCGACACTCGCCGGCCTGCCGGTGAAACGCGTCCTGATCGGCGTGTACGCCATGTCCGGTGCGCTGGCGGCGATCGCTGGCGTGCTGTCCACCGCACGACTCGCGGCGAGCGATCCCAACGATCTCGGCCTGCTGATGGAACTTTCCGCGATCACCGCGGTGGTGGTCGGCGGAACTCCGCTCACCGGCGGCCGGGTACGCGTACTCGGCACGGTGTTCGGCGCACTGCTCATGCAATTGGTGCACGCCACGCTGATCAAGCACAACCTGCCCGATTCCGCCGCGCAAATGGTGCAGGCCGCCATCATCGTCGCCGCGGTGTACGTCGCCCGGGAACGGAGCACGCGATGATCGCGACCACCGCCGCCCCGCCGTCGGAACGGGGTGCCGCGTTCGCCGCAGTCCTGCAACGCCAAGGCGCGGCCGTGGTGCTCGTACTGGGCGTGGCTGCCGCGTGGTTTGCCTTCCCGCGCTTCGGATCGGCGGACAACCTGCGCGATCTCGCGTTGCAAAGTTCTTTCCTGGCAGTGATCGCGCTCGGCATGACGTTCGTGATCATTTCCGGCGGGATCGATCTGTCCGTCGGCTCGGTGTACGCGCTCGGCGGGGTGCTGGCCGCATACGGCTCCCGCTACGGTCTGGTCGTCGCGATCCTGCTGCCGTTAGTCGTTTGTGGACTGATCGGGTTCGTCAACGGTCTTCTCATCGCCCGCACGAAGATGGCACCGTTCATCGTCACGCTCGCGTCGTTGTTGTTTGCTCGCGGGCTCTTGCTGGCCTTGACCAACGAGGGAGCGACAACGTACAAAGTGGAGCCGGGATCGGCGTTGCTCTGGCTGGGGCAAGGCAAGATCTTCGGCATCGGCGTACCGGTGTATCTCGCTTTGGTCCTTTTCGGACTCGGCGGGCTGCTGCTGCGCCGGACCCGGTTCGGCCAGTCGGTGTTCGCTCTCGGCGGCGCGGAACAGTCCGCGTTGCTGATGGGCCTTCCGGTGGCCCGCACCAAAATCACCCTCTACACGCTCAGCGGCACGCTCGCCGGATTCGCCGGCGTGCTCACCGCGGCGTATCTGCAATCGGGCGTCACCGTGCTCGGCGTCGGCACGGAATTGGACGCGATTTCCGTCGTGGTCATCGGCGGAACGCTGCTCACCGGCGGCGCGGGAACCGTCATCGGCACGCTCGTCGGCGTGCTGCTGAAGACGCTGATTCAGAACGTCATCAACCAGGTCGGCACTCTCGATTCCAACTACCAGACGGTGGTCAGCGGCGCGTTCCTGCTGGTCGTCGTCGTGATCCAACGGCTGCTGGCCCGCTCCCGCCGGTCTTGACCCCGTGCCGCTCCATCCGCGCTGATCCACCTTTCACCAGGAGGTTCGACGATGGTCCGTCCTGCCCGCAGACCCGGCCGTTTGGCCACGGTGGCCGCCGCGCTCGCCGTGGCCGTGTCCGGGTTGTCGAGTGTCCCCGCCGCTGCGGCAGATCCGCCGGGGTGGCAACGCCTCACCCCTCCCCTGACCACCCCGTGGACCAACCAAGTTTCGCCGAGCAACGCCCTTCCCGAATACCCGCGCCCGCAGCTGACCCGCGACAACTGGCAAAACCTCAACGGCGTCTGGGAATTCTCCGCCGCCAAACCGGGCGATTCGCCGCCGATCAACCGCGGTCTCGACGAACGCATTCTCGTTCCTTATCCGGTCGAATCGGCGTTGTCGGGCATCATGCGGCACGAAACGTCGATGTGGTACCGGCGGACGTTCCAGGTGCCGAAGAACTGGCACGTCGGCGGTCGCGACCAGCGGCTGATCCTGCACTTCCAGGCGGTCGACTACGACACCACGGTGTGGGTCAACGGCCATCAGGTCGCGCGCCACACCGGCGGTTACGACGCGTTTTCCGCGGACGTCACCAATGCGCTGACCGCGGGGAAAGACCAGGAAGTCGTCGTCGGTGTCACGGATCCGAATGACGCGGGCGGGCAACCGCTTGGCAAGCAACGCAAACCCGGCGACGGAATCTTCTACACCCCGTCGTCCGGAATCTGGCAAACCGTCTGGATGGAACCGGTGACCCCGGCTTACATCTCCAAAGTGGACACTACGCCAGACGTCGCCAACGGTTCGGTCACCGTCAACACCGTCGTGGGCGGACCGGTGAAGCAACGCGTGGAAGCCGTCGCCTACGACCACGGCCGCGTCGTCGGCCATGTGTCCGGACCGGCGAACACTCCGTTGAAGCTCAAGGTGAACCGGCCGCATCTGTGGACTCCGGACGATCCGTTCCTGTACGACCTGCGCGTCTCACTGTCCTCTGGGGACAGTGTCGGCTCGTACTTCGGCCTGCGGTCGGTCTCCATCGGAAAGACCGCGGACGGCAAGCAGCGGATGATGCTCAACGGCAAGTTCGTGATGCAACTCGGCCCGCTGGACCAGGGTTTCTGGCCGGACGGCATCTACACCGCGCCCACCGACGCGGCGTTGAAGTTCGACCTGGAGCAGGAGAAGGCGCTCGGGTTCAACATGGTGCGCAAGCACATCAAGGTCGAACCTGACCGCTGGTACTACTACGCGGACAAACTCGGGCTCATGGTGTGGCAGGACATGCCCGCGATGAAGGACGACATCGAGGCGACACCCGCGTCGCAGGCGAACTTCGAATCCGAACTGCACCGGATGATCGACCAGCACCGCAGTTTCCCGTCGATCGTCACGTGGGTCCCGTTCAACGAGGGCTGGGGCGACTACGCGGTCGGCCGGATCGCCGACCAGGTCAAGGCCTGGGACCCGACGCGGCTCGTGGACGCCGAGTCGGGCGTGAACTGCTGCCGGTCCGAGCCGGACAGCGGGCGCGGCGATCTCTACGACGACCACACCTACACCGGCCCCGGAACCCCGGTGCCGGACGCGACACGCGCCGCGGTCGACGGCGAGTACGGCGGCCTGGGCCTGAAGGTCGACGGACACCAGTTCGACCCGGCCGGCAGCTTCGCCTACGAGATGGAACCGGACAGCGCCACGCTCACCCGGCGCTACGCCGAACTCCAGCAACGCCTCCTGCTCGCCGGACGGCAATGCGGAGTGTCGGCAGGCGTCTACACACAGACCACCGACGTGGAGAAGGAGGTCAACGGCTTCTTCACCTACGACCGTCAGGTGAAGAAGATGGACTTCGCCGCCGTCCGCGCCGCGAACCAGTCGGTGATCAAGGGCGTTGACGGCTCGCCGCAACAAGGGCCGGTGATCCCGCCAGGCACTCCCGGTATCGACGGAATCGCCGCGTACCCGTTCGACGAGAACAGCGGCACCACAGCGGCCGACACCGTGGGCCACCACGACGCGACGCTCGTCGGCGGCGCTTCCTGGACCGCCGGACACAGCGGTTCGGCCCTCGCGGTGAACGGCTCCGGCCAGTACGCAGACACCGGTGCCGCGCTCGCGAAGACGGACCTGAGCTACAGCGTCGCGGCTTGGGTGAAGTTCAACGCTGTCGGAGACGGGTTCCAGACCGTGGTGAGCCAGGACGGCAACGACCACAGCGCGTTCTTCCTGCAGTACTCCGGCGCGGACCACAAGCTGGCGTTCAGCTTCATCGGCACGCGAGCCCTCGCGCCGGTCACGCCGGAGGCCGGGCGCTGGTACCACCTGGTCGGTGTCCGCGACGCCGCTACCGGGCAGCTCGCGCTGTACGTGGACGGTCAGTTGGCCGCGTCGAAGAGCGTCTGTCTCGGCGAGGCGTCCACCGGACACACGGTGATCGGACGCGGGAAGTACGGCGGGAACCCCGTCGACTTCCTGAACGGGGCAGTTGACCAGGTGCATGTGTACGACCGGGCGTTGTCTGCTGCGGAGGTGGCCAAGCTCTACGCTTCCTGACGCTTGATGAACGGAGCGCCTGGACCTGTTTCGCAGGTCCAGGCGCTTTTCTTTCTCCGCACTGTCGCGCAAGCGACCATCGGTGCGGCGGCGGCTATCTAGGACTTGCCGCCTTGCTCGCCTGAGACTCGCTTCGCCCGCACCCGCCGGTAACTCCAGATCAGCAACGCGAACAAGATCAAGCTCGACAGAATCAGGCTAGTCCCCGTACTCCACCCGCTCAGCGGCAGCGACCGGACCGTCCCCCACACGATGCCCGCGGCCAGCAGCGCGAGCCCGGCCAGCACGGAACCGGCGATCCGCCACGGCGAAGACACACTGTCCTCGGCGGCTTGCATCGCCCGCGTCCGCACTGGGTCGACAAATCGCTGCAGCGCCGGGAACTCCGCGGCCAGCACCAGCAATCCGGCGAGCACCAGCAGCAGTCCCGGCCCCGGCAGCACGAGCAGCACGACCCCGACGATCACCAGCACTCCGCCGACGACCGAGAAGAGCGCCCGGCGCACTGGCTTGCCCAATCCCATCGGGTTAGTGTGCCGTGCGACTCGCAGTGCTGCCAGGCGAAACCTTGCCGCACTGTCCATACTGGACTCACCCGGGCGCCCGGTCCCGCGGCGGAGCACGCGTTTTTTGTCGGTGCTGAATGCTTAGCTGCTCAGCGTGGTCGAATCACTGCCTGACCTCATCCTCCGCTGGCAGGCGGGATGGGGCGCATCCCGAGGCTTCCGCCCTGCCGAACAAGCCCGAGGCGGGCTGCATGTCCTCCTCGAGCAACCGGACCGGCATCGCGAGATCGTCGCGCTGTCCGCCGAACCCGACGTCCTGCGCGGTCTCGCCGACGAGGTGGCCGCAGCTTCGCTCCCGTCCTGGCTGACGGTGCCGACCAACCGGCCCGAGTCAGTCGAGGCGATCGTGCGCGAGGCTGGCCTGAAGCTGCGCGACGAACGCGAAGCGCTCATGACCATTCCCCTGCGTCGGCACCCATCGCGCCCAGCTCCGCCGCCCTACACGTGCGCGACCGCCATGAACGGAACAGTGTTCGAAACCGTGCTGCGACATCCCGATTCCGGCGTAGCAGCACGCGGAACCATGGCCGTGGTCGGCACCGACGCGATCGCGGACCGAATCGCCACCGAGCCCGAACACCGCCGCCGCGGCCTAGGCAGCGTGGTGATGAGCGCGCTCGCGGAAAGCGCCCTGGCGTGTGGCGCGACCACGGGGATTCTCGTCGCGACCGCGGATGGTCAACAGCTGTACTCAGCGCTGGGCTGGTCCACGCGCGCCACCGTCCTCATCGCCCAGACCCCGGCAGGCTGACATGGAATGGCTCACCGACACCCGGACTTCGTACGACACCGTCGCGGAGGACTACGCCGCGTTCGTACGCGACGCTTTCGCCGAACAGCCGTATCTGCTTGCCGCACTGGTGTTATTCGCCGCGCAAGTCAGCGACGGCCCAGTCGCCGACATCGGCTGCGGCCCCGGCCAAGTGACCGCCCGCCTCAACGAACTCGGCGTGGCCGCGTACGGCGTCGACCTGTCGCCCGGCATGATCGAGGTCGCCCGGCGCGACTATCCCACGCTGCGCTTCGAGGTCGGCTCGATGACCGACCCGCTGCCCACCGCTTCACTGGCCGGAATCGTGGCGTGGCAGTCGATCATCCACTTGCCGGACGTGCTGGTCCCGGGCGTCTTCGCGAACTTCCGCCAAGCCCTGCGTCCCGGCGGATTGCTGCAACTGCTGTTCCATGTCGGCAACGAAACCCGGCTCAAAACCGAAGGCTACGGCGGCCACCCGATGAAGCTCCAGGTGCACCGCCGCCCACGAGAACGTATGACGACATGGCTGCGCGACGCCGGGTTCACCGTCGAGGCCGAACTGCTCCTCGACCCGCAAACCCCGGCGCCGCAAGCCATCCTGACCGCCAGGAGCCGTCAGTGACCAGCCAGCAACTGCTCGAACGACACCGACGCATACTCGTCGTCCGGCTTAGCCTCAGGCGCTGCCGCGACCAACTGCGCCAGCTCGCGGCCAGCCCGTTCCACGCGCTGCTGCAACGCACCGGTCGCCTCCACGCTGCCCCAGTCCGACGACGCCGCGTACACGCCCGTCGCAACCACTGTCGCGCGAAGGTAAGCGAAGAGCGGCCGCAGCGCGAAGTCGAGCGCGAGCGAATGTCGTTCCGTGCCGCCCGTCGCGGCGAGCAGCACCGGCTTGCCGTCGAGCGCTTCCTTGTCCAGCACGTCGAAGAACGATTTGAACAGCCCGCTGTAGGAAGCGGTGAACACCGGCGTCACGGCGATCAGGCCGTCCGCGCGCGTCACGGTGTCGATCACTTCCCGCAGCTGCGGGCTGGGGAACCCGGTGAGCATGTTGTTGGTGACGTCCACCGCGATGTCGCGGAGTTCGAACACCTTCACCGTCACGTCGTCGTCGACCAAGGCGGCGCGGGCGGCCTCGGCCAGCCGGTCGGCCAGCAGCCGCGTCGACGACGGCTGGCTCAACCCCGCGGTGACCACGGCGATAGTGCGTGCAGTCATGACCTCTCCACTCAGTCCGGAGTACCCGGGTCAGGCGTTGACCGCCTGAGCCGCCTTCAGCGATTCGTGCGTGGGCGCGTCCGGCACGTGCGCCGGGCGCTTCGCTTCCAGTTCCTTGCGCAGCACCGGCACGACCTCCTCGCCGAGCAGGTCGAGCTGCTCCAGCACGGTCTTCAGCGGAAGGCCGGCGTGGTCCATCAGGAACAGCTGGCGCTGGTAGTCGCCGAAGTGCTCGCGGAAGGTCAGCGTCTTGTCGATGACCTGCTGCGGGCTGCCGACGGTCAGCGGCGTCTGCTCGGTGAAGTCCTCCAGCGACGGGCCGTGCCCGTACACCGGCGCGTTGTCGAAGTAGGGCCGGAACTCGTTCCACGCGTCCTGCGACTTCGGCCGGATGAACGCCTGCCCGCCGAGCCCGACGATGGCCTGGTCGGCCTTGCCGTGCCCGTAGTGCTCGAAGCGCTGCCGGTAGAACGCGATCAGCTGCTGGAAGTGCGAGGTCGGCCAGAAGATGTGGTTCGCGAAGAACCCGTCGCCGTAGTAGGCGGCCTGTTCGGCGATCTCCGGGCTGCGGATCGAACCGTGCCAGACGAACGGCGGAACGCCGTCGAGCGGGCGCGGGGTCGAGGTGAAGCCCTGCAGCGGGGTGCGGAACTTGCCCTGCCAGTCGACGACCTCCTCGCGCCAGAGCTGGTGCAGCAGCGCGTAGTTCTCGACGGCCAGCGGGATGCCCTCGCGGATGTCCTTGCCGAACCACGGGTAGACCGGGCCGGTGTTGCCGCGGCCCATCATCAGGTCGAGCCGCCCGTCGGCCAGGTGCTGCAGCATCGCGTAGTCCTCGGCGAGGCGCACCGGGTCGTTGGTGGTGATGAGGGTGGTCGACGTCGAGAGGACGATCTTCTCCGTCCGCGCCGCGATGTTCGAGAGCAGCACCGTGGGGTTCGCCGGCGCGGCGAACGGCGGGTTGTGGTGCTCTCCGACGGCGAAGACGTCGAGGCCGACCTCTTCGGCCTTGAGCGCGATCTTGACCATCGCCTTGATGCGCTCGTGCTCCGTGGGCGTGACGCCCGTGGTGGGGTCGGTCGTGACGTCGCCCACCGAGAAGATTCCGAACTGCATGACCGCTCCCTAGCCGGTTGCTTCTTACCTTGCTTGTCGACACAACTACTCGCGTGGAAGATGTATTCCGACGGGACTATACCGGTGACCTGGGACACGCTGCGGGACGCCGCCGGGGGCGCAGCGGCCAGTTCCTGTCAGGGGGTGCGGATATCCTGCAGTACGGTGACGGCCCGGGGCCCCTGCTCCGGCCGCCTGTTTGCCCACCGAACAGCTCGCCTCGATCCGGGAGAACGACCTCGTGACCGCTGAGACTCTGTACGGGGCCGATGACCTGACCCACCTCGAGGGACTCGAGGCGGTTCGCAAGCGCCCCGGGATGTACATCGGCTCCACCGACAGCCGGGGCATCAACCACCTCTTCTCCGAGGTCGTCGACAACTCCACCGACGAGGGCGTGGCCGGCCACGCCTCGCGCATCGTCGTCACGCTGCACGGCGACGGCAGCGTCCAGGTGGACGACGACGGCCGCGGCATTCCCACCGGCGTGCACGCCAAATCCGGCCTCTCCGGCGTCGAACTGGTGCTGACCCGGCTGCACGCCGGCGGCAAGTTCGGCGGCTCCGGGTACAAGACGTCGGGCGGCCTGCACGGCGTCGGAGCCTCGGCGGTGAACGCGCTGTCGCACCGCTTCGACGTCACGGTGAAGCAGGACGGCAAGATCCACCAGATGTCGTTCGCGCACGGCGTGCCCGGCGTGTTCGACGGCCCCGGCGCGAAGGCGAAGTTCACCCGCCGCTCCGGGCTCAACCTCGTCGGCAAGATGAAGCGCGGCGAGCGCAGCGGAACGTCGATCCGCTACTGGTACGACGCGCGGTACTTCGAGACCGGCGCGGTGCTCGACGTCGAAGGCGTGCGCGCGAAGCTGCGCAACACCGCGTTCCTCGTGCCAGGCGTCACGTACGTGCTGCGCACCACGTTCGAGGACACCATCAACGAGGAGACCTTCCACTTCCCGAACGGGCTGTCGGACATGGTCGACTTCCTCGCCCCGGACAGCGAAAAGCCCGTCTGCGGCACGCTGATGATCACCGGCGAGGGCACGTACAAGGAGAACGCGGCGGACGCCAACGGCGTCATGCAGTCCAATGTGGAGCGACACGCCGAGGTCGAGGTCGCGCTCCGCTGGGGCACCGGCTACGAGCGCACCGTGGAGTGCTTCACCAACACGATCCGCAACGTGCACGGCGGCACGCACCGGCGCGGGTTCGACCGCGCGGTCACCCGCGCGCTGCAAGACGTGATCGGCAAGACGCGCGGGCTGCTCAAGGCGAAGGAGGACCCGCCGACCACCGAGGACGTGCTGGAAGGCATGACCGCGGTGATCCACGTCCGGCTGCCGGAGCCGCAGTTCACCTCGCAGACCAAGGACGAACTGTCCACGGCGGGCATCACGCGCGTCATCCAGGGCATCGTCGACAAGCAGGTGCGCGCCTGGACCGAGGACCGGAAAACCAAGTCCGAGGCCAAGATCGTGCTGCAGAAGGTGGTCGACGCGGCGCGCGTGCGGCTCACCCAGAAACAGCAGAAGGACGCCGCCCGGCGCAAGACCGCGCTCGAAGGCGCGGCCATGCCGCCGAAGCTGGTCGACTGCCGCACCACCGGCGTCTCGCGCAGCGAGCTGTTCCTGGTGGAGGGCGACAGCGCGCTCGGCTCGGCGCGGATGGCTCGGGTGTCGGAGTACCAGGCGCTGCTGCCGTTGCGCGGCAAGATCCTCAACGTGCAGAAGGCGTCGCTGGGCGACACGCTGAAGAACGCCGAGATCGCGTCGATCGTCCAGGTGCTCGGCGCGGGCACCGGCCGCACGTTCGACCTGTCGACGATGCGCTACGGCCGGGTGATCCTGATGGCGGACGCGGATGTCGACGGTTCGCACATCCGCACGCTGCTGATCACGCTGTTCGCGAAGTACATGCGCCCGGCGATCGAGGACGGCAGGCTGTACGCGGCCATGCCGCCGCTGCACAAGATCACCACGAAGGGCCGCGGTTCGGAGACCATCTTCACCTTCACCCAGCGCGAGATGGAGCAGAAGGTCGCCGAACTCGAAGCGGCGGGCAAGACAGTCGTCACGCCGGTGCCGCGGTTCAAGGGCCTCGGCGAGATGGACGCCGACGAACTGTGGGAAACCACGATGAACCCGGCGACGCGCTCGGTCCGGCGGATCACGCTGGAGGACGTCGAGGCCGCGGAGCTGGCGCTGGAACTGCTGATGGGCGAGAAGGTCGAGCCGCGGCGCAACTGGCTGGTCGAATCGTCCGACCGCGTCGACCGCGACGCCATCGACGTCTGAGTTTTCCGTTCGTTCCCAAGGAGTTGTGAGCCATGGCTCGCCGTAGCAAGACCCCGGTGACCCGGGTCGACCCGAGCGCGTTCGACTCGCCGGGCGCGCAGGTCTTCGACAACCCGCTGAAGACGGAGATCGAAGACTCGTACCTGGAGTACGCGTACTCGGTGATCCACTCGCGCGCCCTCCCGGACGCGCGCGACGGCCTGAAGCCGGTGCACCGCCGGATCCTGTTCTCGATGAACGAGAACGGCTACCGCCCGACGCACGCGTACGTGAAGTCGTCACGCGTGGTCGGCGACGTCATGGGCAAGTACCACCCGCACGGCGACGTGGCGATCTACGACGCGATGGTCCGGCTGGCGCAGGACTTCTCGATGAACGCCCCGCTGATCGACGGGCACGGAAACTTCGGTTCCCCAGACGATGGACCGGCCGCCTCGCGATACACCGAAGCCCGGATGTCGAACGAAGCGATGCTGCTCGTCGGCGAACTCGGCGAAGACACCGTCGACTTCCGCCCGAACTACGACGGTTCGCTCGAAGAGCCTTCGGTGCTCCCCGCCGCATACCCGAACCTGCTGGTCAACGGCACGTCCGGGATCGCGGTCGGCATGGCGACCAACATGATCCCGCACAACCTCGGCGAGGTGATCGGCGCCGCGCGGTGGCTGATCAACCATCCGAACGCCACGCTCGACAAGCTGATGGAGTACGTCCCCGGCCCCGACCTGCCCACCGGCGGCAGCCTGCTGGGCCTGGACGAGGTCCGCAAGGCCTACGAAACCGGCCGCGGCGTGGTCCGGATGCGCGCGAACGTCGAAACCGGCCCGCTGGAAGGCAGCCGCGGACGGCAGGCCATCACGGTCACCGAGCTGCCGTACGGCGTCGGCCCGGAGAAGGTGATCGAAAAGATCACCGACGAGGTCAACAAGTCCAAGCGGCTCACCGGAATCGCGGACGTCAAGGACCTCACCGACCGCGAAAACGGCACGCGGCTCGTCATCGAGTGCAAGGTGGGCGTCAACCCGCAGGCGCTGCTGGCGGACTTGTATCGCCTCACGCCGCTGGAGCAGTCGTTCGGCATCAACAACCTGGTGCTCGTCGACGGACAGCCGCAGACGCTCGGGCTGAAGGCGCTGCTGGAGGTCTTCCTGCGGCACCGCTACGAGGTCGTCACGCGGCGCACGCGCTACCGCCGCCGCAAGCGCGAAGAGCGCCTGCACCTGGTCGACGGTCTCTTGGTCGCGCTGCTGAACATCGACAAGGTCATCCGACTGATCCGCGAAAGCGAAAACGCGGCCGCCGCGAAGGACGGCCTGATGACGAAGTTCAAGCTGTCCGAGATCCAGGCGACCTACATCCTCGACACTCCCCTGCGCCGCCTGACGAAGTACGACCGGCTGGAACTGGAAAACGAGCAGGAAAAGCTGCGCGCGGAGATCGCCGAGCTGACCACGATCCTCGAGGACGAGTCGGTGCTGAAGAAGCTCGTCTCGACGGAACTGGCGAAGATCGCCAAGGACTTCCCCACCGAACGCCGCACCCGCCTCATCGACGGCGACCTGAAGGAAGTCCTGGCCGCCTCGAAGCCGTCCGGCCCGCTGGAGGTCGCCGACGACCCGTGCCAGGTGATCCTGTCGGCCACCGGCCTAGTCGCCCGCACCGCAGCGGAATCCGAAGAGGCGTCGGAAGTCCGCCGCCGCAACGGCCGCGTAAAACACGATGCCGTATCGGCCGTCGTACACACCACCGCGCGCGGCCAAGTGCTGCTGGTGACAAGCCGAGGCCGCGCCTTCAAGACCGATGTCCTGCCGCTCCCCGTGCTCCCAGAGCAAGCAGGCACGGTGTCTTTGCGCGGCGGTATGGCAGCAAAAGAACTGGTACCGCTCGAAAAGGGCGAACGGGTCGTAGGCATCGCCCCTCTCGGCGAACAAGCAGGAGACTCGCCGGGCTTGGCCATTGGCACCCGCGCCGGCGTGGTGAAGGTCTGCGCGCCAGACTGGCCAGTCCGGTCGGACGAATTCGAGATCATCACCCTCAAGGCAGGCGATGAGGTCGTAGGCGCGACCTGGCTGACGGACGGAAACGAAACCCTGGCCTTCGTCTCGTCGGACTCGTCACTGCTGCGCTTCGCCGCCAGCCTGATCCGCCCGCAAGGCACCAAGAGCGGCGGCATGGCAGGAGTGAAACTGTCCGCGAACGCGAACGCGGTCTTCTTCGGAGCAATCCGCACCGACGACGAAGAACACGGCGAACCGATGGTGGTGACGGCAACGGGCCAGAGCGTGAAGGTCACGCCGTTCAGCGAATACCCGGCAAAGGGCCGAGCCACCGGCGGCGTGCGAACCCACCGGTTCCTCAAGGGAGAAACCCAAGTCCAGGTCGCATGGATCGGCCCCCGCCCAGCAGGCGCGAGCCGCACCGGAGACCCGGTAGAACTCCCCGAGATCGACCTCCGCCGCGACGGCTCAGGCCACGCCCACCCCGGCCCGGAAGTGGTGGGCCACCTCATCGAACGCGGCTAAGCCCACGGCTGTGGCGGTCCGGGTGGATCGCCACAGCCGTGTGTGCTGATTTCCCGGCCAGGCGACGGAAACACCCAGCCCCGCCCCGCCGAACGCGGCCAGCACGACGGCGGCGTGTGGGCGATCAGGCATGGATCGCCCGCACACCACAACCGCGACCCGTGCACCCCCGAACACGTCTCACGGCAGCGGGATGCCGCCGATCCAGCATGGATCGCCACACCGCGACCTGCCGCTTTTCCGCCCAGACAAAGGAAACACCCAGCCCCCGCACCCTCGAACGCCGCCGGCGGTGTGCGCGAACCAGCACCGACCGGGGAAGGCACGGGGAGATGGCAGTTTGTGATGCGCGGGCAGCGGAACAACAAGGCGCGGCGATCCCGCATCAGTCCGGAAGCGCGCGGCGACACGGCGGTTCGCAGCGCGCGGGCAGCGGAACAACCAGGCGCGGTATCCCCACAGCGATTCGGGAGCGCGCGGCGACACGGCGGTCCGCAACGTGCGGGCAACAGAACAACCAGGCGAGGTATCCCACATCGGTCCGGGAGCACGCGGCGACACGGCGGTTCGCAACGTGCGGGCAGCGGAACAACGAGATGTGGTGATCCAGCATGGATCACCACAAACCGTGCCGGGAGTGGCTGCGGGCCCATTGACTGAGCGGGGCCTTGCGCCACACCACAACCCACCGCCGCCCCGCACCCCCGGCTAACAACAACGGGGCGCGGCGATCCAGCATGAATCGCACACCACAAACCGCCGCCTCCCCACCCAACGCTCGGAAATACCCAGCCCCCTCCCTGCACCCCGATACGAAGCCAAAACACGGCGCGGAGGTGCTTGTCAAGGCATCTTTCCCGCCTTGACAAGCACCCCCGAACCGTCAGCACTGAGGTTTCCCCCGGGGGTCGGACACCGGGTTTCATGCCGCGTGGGCGTGGTGGTGATGGTAGTTCAGGCGGGTTTCGTGGGGTGTGCGGTAGTCGAGTGTGGAGTGCAGGCGGTGGTGGTTGTAGTAGGCGAGGTAGGCGAAAACCGCTTGCCGGGCTTGGTGGCGGGTGGTCCAGGAGCGGGCGCCGATTTCGGTTTTGAGGGTGGCGAAGAAGGATTCGGCGGCGGCGTTGTCGTAGCAGGACCCGGTCCGGCCCATCGACGGGCGGATGCCGTGCGCGGCCAGGGCGGCGCGGAATTCCGTTGAGGCGTATTGGGTGCCGCGGTCGGAGTGGAACACCGCGCCCGGGCCGGCCAGGCCGCGGTCCGCGGCGAGCGCGATCGCGTCGCGGACGAGGTCGGCGCGCATGTGCTCGGCGAGGGCGTGTCCGACGATTTCGCGGGTGTGCAGGTCGAGCACGGTCGCGAGGTAGAGCCAGCCTTCCTGCGTGGGCAGGTAGGTGATGTCCCCGACCAGCCGCTGCCCCGGCGCGTCGGCGGTAAAGTCGCGGCCGATCAAATCCGGCGCGGCCGAGGTCTTGTCCCGTCGGGTCAACGACCGGGGTTTGCGCCGGGTGATCCCCGTGATGCCGCGTTCGCGCATCACCCGCTCGACCCGCTTGTGGTTGACCGTCTCGCCGCGGCGGCGCAGTTCCGCGGTGATTCTCGGGCTGCCGTAAGCACCCCGGTGGGCTGCGTGGATCCCGGCGATCTCCCCGGCCAGCCGGTCCTCGGCCGCAGCCCGCTGCTCGCGGGCCGGGCCGGCGGCGAGCCATTCGTAGAACCCGGGACGGCGCACGCCCAGGACACGGCACAGCCGGGCGACGCCGTAGGCGGCGCGGTGGGCGGAGATGAACCGGTAGCTGCGGGTCAACGATCCATCTCCTGCGCGAAATAGGCGGCCGCTTTGCGCAGGATCTCCTTCTCTTTCTCCAGCTCCGCCACCCGCGCACGCAACGCGCGCAGTTCGCGTTCCGCGACGTCCCCGCCGGTCGCGGCGGCCTGCTCGGCGCGGTCGGCGGCCCGCACCCACGTCCGCAGCGTCTCGTGATTCACCCCCAGCTCACGAGCCACCTGCGCCAACGGACGAGACGACGACCGCGCCAACGCGACCGCATCCCGCCGGAACTCCTCCGAATACCTCGACGAACCAGACACAACAACATCCTTCCCCAGGCCAAAAGCCAAGGATCAGAGTGTCCGGCACACCGGGGGAACCTCACACAATCAAGCTTCGGGGTGCCCCACCGCAACCCGAGACGCGATGTCGCCGCCAGGCGACGAGCCGTCAATTAGCACAAGCCCCAGTAGCAACCCGAGCAGTCTGCGACGGAGCAGCATCAACCTCACTACGCACCTGATCCGCGGTCAACGTAAACCCAGTATCCGGATCCTCAACCGCAGCCCCGAAAACCACCCCGATGACATCCCCGTCAGGAGTAATCATCGGCCCCCCAGAGTTCCCGCTCCGCACAGTCCCGCGAACGGTGAACACATCCCGCTGCACAGTATTAGCGTCGTAAATATCCGGCCCACGCAAGTTAATCCGCGTCCGAACCCGAGCAGGCGTAGCGGTATAAGGCCCATCCAACGGATACCCCAACACCACCGCATTATCCCCAGCCTTCGCGGTCTGCGACGCGAACGGCAACACCGGAGCCTTCAACCCAGGCACCGCCAACACGGCAACATCAACCTCAGGATTGAAATAAACAACCCGAGCCCGATAATCCCCCGAAGTCGACTCAATCCCGACCTCATCAGTCCCCGCCACCACATGCGCGTTAGTCATAACCCGCTGCGGCGCAACCACAAACCCACTGCCTTCAAGCGCCCGCGAACAAGACGGCGCATTCCCCCGAATCTTCACCACACTGGGATGCACCCGCTTAGCCACCGCGGACACATTCAACGAAGTATCAGGCGGCGGCGTATCCGCGGAAGGAGCCTTCTCAAACGGCGACAACGCGGACGGAAACCCAGAAGCATCCAGCAACTTCCGCAAATCACTGGGAAGCCCCTGCGCCTCAGCAGGCATCAAATCATTGACCTCGCCGAGCACCACCGACGAATTGATCGACTTAGCCAACCCAGGAATCGCCGACACGGTCGTCAGCGGATTCGCCACCAACCAAGCAACCACGAACACCGCAGCGGCCTGCAAGATCGCGCCAAGAGTCTTGTCGATACCGGAAAGCTTGTCCGGTTTGATCTTCTGCCGCAGCTTCCGCCCAACCCACACCCCGAGCGTCTCGCCAAGCACGATCAGAAACACAACCACCGCGAACGCGAACGCCACCTTCGCCACGGGACTGTCGAAGAGGCTGATCACGAACGGTGCCAGCTTCACCCCGGCCACCGCGCCCAGCGCGACGCCTACGAGCGCGGGCAGCGCGACGATCACGCCCTGGAACGCGCCGGAAACCGCCGCCATGACCGCGAGCAGCAGGACGACGACATCGACCCAGTTCACCGCGCCGTCACTCCTCGATACTGCCGTCCCGGACCGCCGACCGGCCCTGATGTTCGGCCCACGCTACGTCAAGCTCGCGCACATCGCCGGTGTCCCACGCCCGCTCCCAGCCGCCGAGCGACAACAGCACGGACAGCAGACCGGCGGTGAAACCCCACACGAACAGGCCGTCGACGGTGAACGCCGGCCCTCGCCACGACGCGTCGCCGCGGCGCACGGTGAACCGATTCGCCGGGTCCGCGAGGTCGGCCAGCGAAACCCGAGCGACCGCCGCGGTCTCGGCCGGATCGACCGCGCGCACCGGCGACGGGGTGTGCCAGTGCGCCAGCACCGGCGTGACCGCGAACTTCGACACCGGCACGAACAGCTCCGGCAGCACCGCGACCGGCAGGATCCCCGACGGGTCGACGCCGGTCTCCTCCTCGGCCTCGCGCAGGGCCGTGCCGACCGGGCCGTCGTCGCCGTCCTCCGCGCCGCCACCGGGGAACGAAACCTGCCCGGCGTGCGAGCCCAGAGTGTCCGCGCGGCGCTGCAGCAGAACGTCCGGACCGTCCCCGCCAGGCCGTTCGCCGAACAGGATCAGCACCGCGGCGGCGCGGGTGAGCAGGTCTTCCGGCGGACTGAACCGGGTGAACGTGCGGCTGTCGACCTCGGCGGACACCTTGACCAGCGGCCGCAGCCATTCCGGCACGGCTTCGGGTTCGACGAGCGGTCCGGTCATGAGTTGTCCTTCACAGCAGCGCGCACCTGGTCAGTGTTGTCGAACAACCGCGGGTTCGCGATGAACCGGACCTGGCCGTCCGCGGTGACCAGGTACGACGCGGGCAACGACGAGGGCGCCTTGAGCGCGGTGCGGATGGGACCGGTCTGGCCGTCGCCGTCATAGAGCGACGGAAGATGCACACCGAGTCGCGTGAACAAGCCCAGCCCGTCGGCGGCCGGGCTCGCGACCTGCACGCCGACCACGCGCACCGCGCCCGGCTCGGCGGCGTACCGCTGCAGCACCGGCAATTCCGTGCGGCACGGCTGGCACCAGGACGCCCACACGTTGACCAGCACCGGACCGCCGCCGAGGACCTTGCCGACGTCCACCCGGGAACCGTCGCCGAGGCAGTCCGCCTCGATCCCGGACAGCTGGCCGACCTCCTTCGCCGCGGCGGGCGGGCAAGCCTGGAGCTTCGCCGCCCCGCGCGCGGCAGTGAGGTCGCCGGAAGCGGGTGGCGCGGAAGTCGCGTCGCCGCCGCGAAGCGTCAGGACCGCGACCAGCGCGGCCACCGCCAGCACCGCGACCCCGAGCGCCCATTTGGTGACTCCAGTCACCCGCGCGCCGCCAGCTCGAGGATGTGGTCCTTCTCCGGGCCTTTGACGAGCTTCGCGGCCACTTCGAACTCAGGGGGCCCAGCGCCGAACGAGGGGCAGTCCTTGCGCAGCGGACACGCGCCGCAGGCCGGTTTCCGCGCGTGGCACACGCGGCGGCCGTGGAAAATCACGCGGTGGGACAGCATCGTCCACTCTTTCCGCGGGATCAGCTCGCCGACCGCGTGCTCGACCTTGACCGGATCCTCTTCAGCGGTCCAGCCCCAGCGCCGCACGAGGCGGCCGAAGTGAGTGTCCACTGTGATTCCAGGCACGTCGAAAGCGTTGCCGAGCACGACATTCGCGGTCTTGCGGCCGACGCCGGGCAGCGTGACGAGGTCGTCCAGTTTCTTCGGCACCTCGCCGTCGTAGCGCTCCACGAGCGCCGCGCCGAGACCCATCAGCGAATTCGCTTTCGCCCGGAAAAACCCGGTCGTGCGCAGGTATTCCTCGAGTTCGGAACGCTCGGCTCCGGCGTAATCGGCCGCGGTGCGGTACTTCGCGAACAACGCGGGCGTGACCAGGTTCACCCGCACGTCCGTGGTCTGCGCCGACAACACCACCGCGACCAGCAGTTCCAGCGGATTCGTGAAGTCCAGCTCGGCCTTCGCGTCCGGATAAACCTCGTCGAGGCAACGTTTCATCCGCCGGGCGCGTCTCACGAGGGCGAGCCGGCTTTCTTCGCGGTCCGCGCGGGGCCCGTTCGGGACAACAGGGGGCACCCCGATAGCCTACGGGCGAGTCGGACGAGCCGGTCGGGAGCATCCGCCGGTGGACGGCCGAACCGCCAGAGCACCACCTCTGCGGGCCGCGCGTCCGCCCTGAGCGAGGATCTGGAGATCCATGACCGAGTGCGTCACCGACAACAGCGGAGCTGTGGCATGACCGTGTGGTTCGTGATCTTGGTCCCGCTGGTGATCATGTTCTTCGCGTTGTTCATGGAGCGGGTCGAGAGCAGGCTCAAGCACGTCGCGGTCCAGGAGAACGAGGTCGAGGAGTTCCTGGAGCAGGCTCAGCCCAACGAGGTCAGGGCCCTTTACGGGCACGGGATCGGCCGCGCGCTCGAGCTGTTCCGGCTTCGCCGGCTCGGCGGACGGGCAGCCAGGCTACGCGCGCGCAAGGTGCGGAGTTAGGCTGCTCAGTCGGACGTGATCGTTCCAGGCAGCCGCGCCCGGCGCGGCGAGCCGACGAGCGATCTGCCCGACACGCCCTAGACTGACGCGAAAGTGATCGGCGACACTGCCTTCGGCCTGCGAAGGAAGTGATCGTTTCTCGACGAGGAGGCACCCGAGGTGGACGAAACCCTGGCCCGTGCGGGCATTTTCCAGGGTGTGGAGCCGGCAGCGGCGGAGGCGCTGGCCCAGACCTTGGAATCCGTGGAGTTCCCCCGCGGCCATGTCATCTTCAACGAGGGCGAGCCGGGCGACCGGCTGTACATCATCCAGTCCGGCAAGGTGAAGATCGGCCGCAAGTCCCCGGACGGCCGCGAGAACCTGCTGTGGATCGCCGGTCCGTCCGACATGTTCGGCGAACTGTCCATCTTCGACCCCGGCCCGCGCACGTCCGGCGCCACGACGGTCACCGAGGTCCGCGCGGTCACCATGGACCGCCCGGCGCTGCGGCAGTGGATCGCCACCCGCCCGGAGATCGCCGAGCAGCTGCTGCGCGTGGTCGCGCGCCGGCTGCGCCGCACGAACAACATGGTCGCGGAACTGATCTTCACCGACGTCCCCGGCCGCGTGGCGCGTGCGCTGCTGCAGCTGGCGCAGCGCTTCGGCAGCCAGGAGGCGGGCCTGCTGCGGGTCACGCACGACCTGACGCAGGAAGAGATCGCCCAGTACGTCGGCGCGTCCCGCGAGACCGTCAACAAGGCGCTGGCCGACTTCGCCCACCGCGGCTGGCTGCGGCTCGAGGGCAAGAGCGTCCTGATCCTGGACCCGGAGCGGCTCGCTCGCCGCGCCCGCTGATCTTCCCCCGAGTGGGTTAATCCGCACGGGTTTTTCGAAGGCCACCTCCTACTGGGGGTGGCCTTCGTGCAGCTATCCCCCACACGAGCGGCATTCCGCTCGCGCCCCGTGTCGCCGCCGGTTTCCGCGCGTCCGGCCAGGAAAATGACAAGGAGCCGGGCGCCACCCCCGACGTGGCGCACCGGCTCCTCGCCTGCGCACGGATCATCCCCCGACGACCCGCGCTCCCCGCCCTCCGGACCAGGCCCCGACCCATATGCCGGAGGGAGCTGGGTGCTGCAGTGCTGTCCAGCCCGCAGGCGGGCTGTCGTTCAACCATCACGGCCAAAACTCACGAATTCAAGGCCATTCACCCTCAAGGACGCCAAGACCGCGTCTTCGTTGCACTAGTTCACGAAGAATCCAGCTGCTGTTACCGGATCGAGACCTCTAGTTCGCGCAACCGCGCCACCACCGTCGCCGGAGCGGGTTGCCCGGCGATCTGGTCAGCGAGGGACTCGGCGGACGCCCGGTACTTCCGGTCGGCGAGCACCGCCTGGACCGCGTCGAGGATCCCGTCGCCGGAGTCGGCCACGATTCCGGCTTCCGCCGCCCGCACCTGCGCGGCGACTTCGAAATGATCAGACGCCAGCGGCGAAACCACCAGCGGCACCCCGTGCGCGAGCGCGCCGAGAACGGTCGCCGAACCGCCGTGGCAGACCACCGCGTCGACCGCGGGCAGCAGCTGGGTCTGCGGCACGAACTGCTCGATCCGCACGTGGTCCGGCGGCTCGCCGAAGCGGCTGGCATCACCGTCCCGGCCGATCGTCACCACGACGTTCACCGGCTCGTCGCGCAGGGCGGCGACCATTCCTTCCAGCACGCCTGGTCGCGCGTTGTGGGTGGTGCCGAGGGTGACGTAGACGGTCCGGTCGTACGGCAACTCGTCGAGCACCGACGGACGCGGACCCGGCGTCGGGACCACGTCGGCGGGCAGGAGCGGCCAGCGCGTCGAGTACTCCCACAGGACGTCGGCCGGGATCAGTCCCTCGGGCCAGAAGTCCAGGTACGGCACGGTGTCGCGGGGCGGCAGCCCGTCGAGGCCTCGCTGGCGGACCAGGCCGTTCGCGACTTCCCAGGCTCGCTCCATCGTCGCGGCGGACTTCGGCGGACCGATCGCGTGCATCGCGTACGGGACGCCGACCAGGCACGCAGCCATCACAGCCGCGCGTTCAGCGAGGTTCGCGATGATGAAATCGGGCCGCCAGTCGCGGACGAACTCGACCATGTCGTCGAGCCGTGCGGCCGCGCCGAGGCCGACCATGTACTCGGCGACCAGGTGGGAGAGCCGCTCGTCGGCGGTCATCCCGGCCATCTCTTCGCGAGCCCGTTGCCACATCGCGGACGCGGCGGCAGGATCGCTCGGCCGTCCTACGGAGACGGCCTGCAGCCCGGTGTTTTCCAGATACCGCACGGCTTCCGGACCGGTCACGAACGCGACCTCGTCCCCGGCTTTCCGTGCTGCTTGGGCGAACGGCAGCATCGGCGCGATATGGCTGTACCCAGCTCCGGAGGAGAACATCAGCCGCATCGCGCGAGCGTAGCGACTGACCCGATCGGGCGTGACCAAGACGACCAGAAAATAACTGGTACCTCCGTACCAATTTCGCCATACTAGTACGCGTGTCCCAGTCTGCCCATTCCGAAGGCCGCACCACGCTCGCCGACTACCGTGCCGCGCTGACCGCCCCTGGCTCTCGCGGCCCGGTGATCGCGTCGATCCTCGCCCGGCTCCCGATCGCGATGATCGGCATTTCCGCGCTGCTGTACGTGCAGCGCGAAACCGGTTCGTTCGCCGCGGCCGGGCTGGTCTCGGCGAGTTCGCTCGCCGGGGTCTCGGTGGGCGCGGTCGTGCAGGGCAGGCTGATCGACCGATTCGGGCCGAGCCGCCCGCTGCTGATCGTCGCCGCCGTGTTCGCGCTGTCGATGGCGTCGCTGGCGGTCGCGATCGAGGCGCATCTGCCGACGTTCGCGCTGATCCCGCTGGCCGCCGCGACCGGGCTTTCGGAACCGATGGTCGGCTCGGCGTCGCGGGCGCTGTGGACGAAAATCCTGCCGGAAGGGCCTGCCCGCAACGCCGCGCTGTCGTACGAAGCGATCAGCATGGAGGTCTTCTTCATTCTCGGCCCCGGCATCGCGGGCCTGCTGATCACCGCGCCGTGGGCGGGCACCGGCATGGTCGTCGGCTCGATCACCATGGTCACCGGCGCGGTGCTGTTCGCGCTGAACCCGACCGTGCGCGCGTGGGGACCGGCCCCGAAGGCCAAGACGCCGCTGCTCGGCGCGCTGGCCAGCCCCGGGATGCGGACGCTTGCCTTGGCAGCGCTCGGTTTCGGCATGGTGATCGGGTTCGTGGAGGTCGCCGTTCCGGCCGCCGCAACGGAATCCGGCCACCCTTCGCTGAGCGGTTTGCTGCTGTCGGCGTGGTCGCTGAGCTCGGTGGCGTTCGGGGTGGCCTACAGCCTGCACCCGTGGCCGCGCCGCCTCGGCCTGCGCCTGCCGGTTCTGCTGGGCGGTTTCGGTGCTTTCGTTGCGCTGCTTGCCCTTCCGTCGAGCCTCTGGGCCCTTGCGCTGCTGATGCTGCTGGCCGGCGCGATGATCACGCCCCAATCGACGACCCACTCCGCAGCGATCGAGGTCGTCGCCCCGCGCGGCACTGCGGCCGAGGCGTTCGGGTGGGTCCTCACGGCGGTCACGCTGGGTCTCGCGGCCGGGCAGTCGGTGAGTGGCTACCTGGTCGAGCATTCCGGGACCGCTTCGGCATTCTTGGCCGCCGGTGTTGCTGGCGTCGCGTTGGCCGGCGTCGTGTGGCTGCTGCGCGGGACCGTGCGGGCTGCCTCGCCCGCGGTTGCTGACCCCGCTCTAGTTGGGGCTGCAGGCTAGGCGTCTCGCACCCACGCTGACCTTTCCGCAGCTCAACTGCCTTGGCTCGCGTTTTTGTCGGTGGTCGCCGTTACGTTGCGTGGCATGGATCTCACTTCTTTCGTACGGCCGCTAGCGGCGGTCGTAACTGCCGCCAGCCGACTCCTCTCAAGACAAGCCCGTCTGCGCTTGCGGGCGAACGCTGCCGGTCTCGTCGTGTCCGGCAACGACCGCGACCTGGCCGTCCAGCTGTCCTGCCCAGCGACGACGCATCTCGACGGCGAAGTCGTAGTGCCAGCCGCACCGTTCGCCGAAACGGTCCGCATGCTGGACGTCGACCAAGTCCGGCTGTGTGTCGAAGGGACCCGCCTCGCGATCCGAACAGACAATGCCCGCTTCGCCCTGCCCCTGCTGGACCGCGACCTGCTGCACGATCCGGCACCGCCCCCTCTGCTGTCCAAAGTGGACGGCACTGCTCTCGCCGCGGCTTTACGCACCGTCGCAGGCACCGCCGCAAAAGACGACCCGCTCCCGGTCTTCACCGGTGTACGCGTGCAGTCGGTTGGCGACGAGTTATGCCTGACAGCTTCAGACCGCTACCGAATGGCTGTAGCCCGCCTGCCACTTCGGGAGGTCCTGGAGCCCATCGACGTGTTGGTCCCAGCCACTCTGTTGACCGAAGCGGCCCGCCACAGCTCCGGCGCGATGGGACTGCACGCCGACACCGGCCACTTCGCCCTGAGCTGGCCCGGCGGCACCGTGACGACGGCAGTCCTGGACGCAGGCTTCCTGTCCGCAGACGCAATCCCATCGGACGCGGTCGACACGGAAGTCGAGGTGGGTGCCGACGAACTAGCCGCCGCCATCCGCCGAGTCGGCGTCTACTCCGAAGACCGCCGCGTCCTGACCCTGGAAGTCGGCGACGCACACCTCCGCCTGGCCAGCACGCGCCAAGACACCGGCGAAGCAGAAGAACACCTAAAGGCAAACGTTTGCGGCGGCCGGACGTCACCGTCCTTCCAAGCCCGCTACCTCCTGGACGCACTAGCCCCGTTCACCGGAGAACGAATACGACTGGCGATCCAACCGGGAATGCGAGCCTGCGTCCTGACCCCGGCTGATGAGGACGGACGGGAGGTGAGATTGAAGTACTACCTGATGCCATTGCTGCCTCGGTGACCTGCGCTCGCTGAGGCTGGTTCGGGTAGACGGGCGAGATGCGATCCAGGGTCGCCGCGGTCCGGCCGCACGGTGAAGGGCCCGCTGCGGGGCACTGCCGGAGCGAGCGGGAGCCAAGCCGGATTGGGCTGGGATGCGCTTGTGCCGGGAGCGAGGCTGAGCCGAATCGGCCTGAGTTGGCTGCGCCGCGCGGAGCGGGACCGGGCTGGGCGAAGTCACGCCGGTACCGGTTTGCGGCAGCCTCTCCTGCGGCCGACGGCACCGCGAGGACGGGTGCGCGGCGAAGAGCTTGCTGCTCCCGCCTGCGGAGGCACCCAGGCCGGTGCAGGCTGCAGCAAACCCCGACGAGCCGCGCCTGCGCCGCAGCGCGCCCGAGCAAGCCGGGCATGTGCCACGCCATCCCGAGCAAGCCAGACCTGCGCCACGCCATCCCGAGCAAGCCAGACCTGCGCCACGGCATCCCAAGCAAGCCAGGAGCAACCCGGCCTTCCCGGTGCGCCCGAGGCAAGCCCACGAGAGCCCCACGAGCCAGCCCCGCTCGCCCGCGGAGCGCAAGGAAGCCGCCCCAGCGCGCCTGGAACCGCCCTCAGGCAGCCGTTTCCGCGGCCACCGCGGCCTTGACCTCGTCGAAAGTCGGGTTCACCAACGCAGTCGACCCGACAATGACCGTGGGCACCGTCTCGTTCCCGTTCGCCACCTCGCGCACTCGCTCGGCCGCACCAGGCTCTTCCCAGATGTTGATTTCCCGCACCGGCAGGCCGCTCTCCAGCAGGGGGCGGCGCAGGGCCGAGCAGAAGCCGCAGCCTGGGCGCCAGTAGAACTCGACCTCGACGTTGCTCATTGTCCGTCCTCCGAAGAAGCCCGTAGGTAGTCCAGTTGTGCGCGCACGCTCGCCTCGGCCGGAGCCCACAGCGCGCGGTCGACGTCGGCGTAGACGACCTCGACCACTTGCCGCGGCGTCGCGTCTTCGCCGAGCGTTCGCAAGGCGGAACGCACCTGATCCAGGCGCTGTTCCCGGTGCGCCAAATACTCCCGTGCGGTCTCGGGCAGATCCGGCAGCTCCGGACCGTGGCCGGGCAGGCCTGGCGTGCCGGCGGGCAGGGCGATCAGTTTGCGCAGCGAGCGCAGGTAGTCGCCAAGGTCGTGCAGGACCGTCGTGCCTCGGCCGAGGATGGTGTCTCCGGTCAGGATTTGGCCTGCTACCAGCAGCGACACCGAATCGTCGGTGTGGCCGGGGGTGTGCAGGACGGTGAAGTCCAGGCCGCCCGCCGTGATGACATCACCGTCGGCGAAGGGGGGTGCGTCGATGCAGAGGGAAGGGTCGAAGGCTCGGACGGGCGCGCCCGTTTTCGAGGCGAACCACGGTGCGCCTTCGGCGTGGTCCGGGTGGTGGTGCGTCAGCAGGATCAGCTCGACGGGGCCAACCCCCGCGAGTTTTTCCAGATGGTCCAGGTCGTGGTAGCCGGGGTCGACGACTACGGAAGCGGCAGCGTCGCCACCGCGCAGGACCCAGGTGTTGGTTCCCTCCAACGTCATCGTCGACGGGTTGTTCTCCAACAGCACCGACGCGGTCTCGGAAACACGGCGCAGCACGCCATAAGCAGGAGCGGTCACTCAGGACTCCGAAGTATCGAGGACAACGCGGATGTTCTCGCCGTCCCGGACAAGGGTCGGCACGGTCTTCACGATCTCGCGCGGCTCGGCGAGCACCGCGTCGGCCTCGGAAAACTCGGCGAGTTCGACAAGGGTCAGCCAGGTCGGCGGCATGAGTGTGCGACGGCCTTCGCGTGCGTCCGCGACTGCCTCCGCGGGCGGTTGCCAACCGGCGGCAGCGGCTTCGGAGGTCGCACCGTCCGCGCGCTGACCTTCAGGCAGCTTCGCGACAAAGAAGCGGGTGTCGTATCGACGCTGCTCCTGCGGCGGCGTGACCCAGTGGGCGTATGGGTGCAGCAGGTCCGCGCGCAAGGTGAGCCCGGCGTCGGCGAGGAATCCGGCGAGCGAGATTTCCCGTGATTCCAAGGCTTTTCGCGCTTCGTGATACGGCGCGACGTCGGCGACCACCGCGTCCTCGGTCCCGGCCAGCAGCACGCCGGACTCCTCGAACGTCTCGCGCACCGCGGCGCACACGAGCGCGCGGGCAAGGCTTTCGTCGCAGGTGAACTGCTCGGCCCACCACGACGGCGGCGGCCCGGCCCACGCCACGGACGCGTCGGCGTCGCGCGGGTCCACGCCACCGCCCGGGAACACAGTCATCCCGCCGGCGAACGCCATGCCCATCACGCGGTGCTGGAGAAAAACCTCCACGCCGGGCGAAGTGTCCCGCAGCAGGATCACCGTGGCGGCGTCCTTCGGGGTCGCCGGCGGGCCATCCGCGTTGTCCCGGATCGCGATGCCGGGACGGGCGGGGATGTCGAAAACGAATTCACGCGGCCGTTCCACCCGGGCAACATACCTCGCAATCCGTACGCGTCGCGGATTACTTGTGTCACCTCACGACAGTCCCGAGCCAGCCCAAAGCCGCCGTCTCGCGTCCGGTCGCCGAAAGCCGTGAAAGACCGAAACAGCGAAGGGTCCCTCGCCGGAATCGCGAGGGACCCTTCACCGAACAAAACAGTCAGGACCAGTGCTGGTCCCCGCCGGAACGAGACGCGCCGTTGAGCCGCAACCGGGCGGCCTCGGCGCGTTCGCGCTCGGCCAGTTCCTCGTGCAGCTCGCGCAACAGGGCACGGTCGCGTTCGGACAGGCTGGGGTCGTCCAGATCCAGCGCGGGCAGCTCGACCACCTCGTGCATGCTCGGCTTGCCCGCGGCGATCTCGCGGCCCTTCTCCGGATCCTCGGCCAGCGCGCGCCGCAGCTGCGCCACCTCGGACGGCGTCAGGTCCGACGTGCGCTCGGCGCGCGTCTCCGACCCGGCAGTCCGCGGACGCTCCGAAGACGCGGCTGGCTCAGCCGACGGCTCCGGCATCGCGACCGGTTGTGCGGGCACGGCCTGCACGATCGGCACCACCGGCGCGACCGGTACCACCGGCTCCGCGGCGGCTACCGGCTCCGGCTCGGGCTGCCGGTGCCCGTGGCGGCTCGGGGCTTCCGAGACCGGTTCGGGAACCGGGGCCGAAGCGGGTGCCGGGGCACTGCGCTGCGGCGTCGGTTCCGGCCGGTAGTCCGGGGCCGAATGCGTGCTGCCGGTGACCCACACCGGGCTCGCGACAGCACCCGCGGCCTGGTGGTAATCCGACTGCGGGATCCCCGGGCCGCTCACCTCGACGACCGAGCGGATGCCCGCCCGGCGCAACGCGGTGTCGACGCGGAACGCGACCGCGGGCGGATTGCCCTCCGGACCCAGCTCGACCAGCACGACCCGCTGCGGCAACGCGCCCGGCACGCTGCCCGCCGGGGTGTTGCGCCACACCGCGTGCACGGAACGCACGTCGGGCAGCACCTGCAGGGTGCGGTCGAGCGCTTCGGCAAGACCGAACTCGGGCTGGTTGTCGCCCGTGAACCGGTGCGTGTGCATCGGCTCGTGGTCGGTGACCAGCAGGTCGTTCGCGAGCGTCGCGTCCGACCGGCTCATCTCGAGGACCAGCGCCAGCTCGCGCTGTTCGGCCTCGCTCACCCCGATCCGGCCCGCGATCAACGTGCCGGTGGTGAGTTCCACCGCCTCGTCGATGTGGGCCCGGGCGATCAGTTCCCGCGCTTCGGTAAGCGCGCTGTCGTCGATGCGGCCCGCCAGGGCCAGCAACAAGTTATGCAGGCGCAGGGGCACCGAGAACCCGTCCATCGGGCCGTCGTGAACCTCCACCATGGCTCTGCTCCTCCCAGCTCGCCTGGCGGCAACGAGCGTTAAGCGGCGACAAGTCGATGACCGGCGCCCGCGGCGCCTACGCAGACCAGCTCGGACTCGGCGAGCGCGGCCCGGTGGTACCCGGGAAGGTCGAAGCGCGGCGGGATGACCTCGACACTGGGTTCCTCGTCCCCCATGACCCGCAGCACCCGCTGCAGTTCACCGGTGAGCCGGGGCTGTCCCGCGGTCGCCGTCACCAGCAGGACACGCTTCGCCCCGCCCTCGCCGGAAGCGCCGAGGCGCCGCCAGCTCTGCCGTACTTCCCCCACATCCGCGCGTCCACGCAACGTCGCGTGGAGCAAGACGGACACAGAGTCGACGGAGTTCACCCATTCGGGCGCACTCTGCGTGAATGTGTACCTGGTCTCGGTGACGTCGTCTACCCCCAGGGTGGAACTCACCTGGTGCCAGTCGGCGCCGTGCGGGATCAGACCGGCCACGAGCAGGCGGTACTCCGCCTGGTCCAAATCGATCCTGTGCTTGAGCAAAGACCTCGGCAGGGTCCGCGCGAGCGTCCCCATCGCGCCTTCGCCGAGCCAGTCGCGGAACCGCCACAACAGCTGGTCCGGCGTGCGGCCGGCGAGCCGCAGCAGCAGTTCGTGCAGGGACTGCTCGATGTCGGGGTCCATCACTCCACCTCCACGATCAGTTCGACTTCCACCGGCGAAGCGATCGGAAGCTCCGCGACGCCGACGGCCGACCGGGCGTGCACCCCGGCGTCGCCGAAGATCTCGCCGAGCAGCTCGGACGCCCCGTTCACGACCGCGGGCTGGCCGGTGAAGCCCTCCGCGGAGGCGACGAAACCGACCACCTTGACAATCCGGACAACAGAGTCAATGCCGACGAGGGCGTGCACCGCGGCGAGCGCGTTCAGCGTCGCCGTGCGGGCGTGGCCCTTGGCTTCCTCCGGGCTGACCTCGCCGCCGACCTTGCCGGTCGCGGCGAGCGCGCCGTCAACGAAAGGCAGCTGGCCGGAGGTGTAGACGTGCGAGCCGGTGCGCACGGCCGGCACATACGCGGCCAGTGGTGCGGCGACTCCGGGCAGTTCGATTCCGAGTTCGGCGAGCCGGTCGCTCCAGGTCAACGCCGCCCCCTCAGCTCTTCGGCCGCTTCAGGTACGCGACGTGCTGCTCGCCGCTCGGGTTGGGCAGCACGGTCACCAGCTCCCAGCCGTCCTCGCCCCACTGGTCGAGAATCTGCTTCGTAGCGTGGATCAGCAGCGGGACGGTGGCGTACTCCCATTTGGTCGCACTCATGACTCGGGAGCGTAACCAAGCGGGCAAGGCCCCTCCGGACCGCCGCCGCCGAAAGCCCGTCACCCGTCCAGGGCAACGCCTGGCTAGGCCGGGCGAGTGTGGGTCAGTTCACATCCGATCGTCGCTCGCTAGCGTGGGCACGTGGAGACCTGGCGGATCGTCGCGACCGTGCTGCTCGCCGTTGCCGGACTGCCGCTCGTGCTGGCCGTGATGGCCAAAGCCAGGGACCGGAAGAACGACTCCGGGCACGTGGCCGTGTCCGGCGCGGTCACCCTCACCGGGCTGATCGTGGTGGCAGTGCTCACGCTGACGGTGCTGCCCGCCCTGGTGACCTGGATCGTCGTCGCGGCGGTCGCGGCTGCGGTCAGCGTCATGATGCTGGCCAGCTGAGCACCGGTTTAGTGTTGAGGATGTGACCACACCCTCCGCCGGCTGGACCGACGAGCTCGCCAGGGCCCGGCTGCATTTCGTCACCGGCAAGGGCGGGACCGGCAAGACCACGCTCGCCGCGGCGCTGGGTCTCGCACTCGCCTCGCGCGGGCGCCGGGTGCTCTTGATCGAGGTCGAGGGCCGCCAGGGCATCGCACAGCTTTTCGACACCGAACCGCTGCCGTACGCGGAACAGCGGATCGCGTCGGTCCCCGGCGGCGGCGAACTGCGCGCGTTGCACATCGACGTCGAAGCGGCGCTGCTCGAATACTTCGAGATGTTCTACAACCTCGGGTTCGCCGGGCGGACGCTGCGCCGGATGGGGGCGATCGAGTTCGCCACCACGCTCGCGCCGGGCCTTCGCGACGTCCTGCTGACCGGGAAGATCAAGGAATGCGTCGGGCGCACGGAATCCGACGGCCGCCACACCTATGACGCGGTCGTCGTCGACGCGCCGCCGACCGGACGCGTGGTGAAGTTCCTCGACGTCACCAAGGCGCTCACCGACCTCGCCAAGACCGGCCCGATCCGCGGCCAGGCCGACGGCGTCGTCCGGCTGCTGCACTCCGGCGAGACCGCCGTGCACCTCACCACGCTGCTGGAGGAGATGCCGGTGCGCGAGACCGTCGAGGCGGTCGCCGAACTCGACGGCGCCGACCTGCGGCCGGGCGCGGTGCTGGTGAACCGGGTCCGCCCGCCGCGGCTGCCCGCGCGCTCGGTGACCGCGGCCGCCGACGGCCGGGTGGACGCCGACCGGGTGCGCTCCGGCCTCGCCTCCGCCGGGCTGAACCTGCCGGAGGCGACGCTCGACGCGCTCGTGGAGGAAACCGTGGAGCACGCCGTCCGCGTCGCCGCCGAGCAACGAGCCCGGGAACAGCTCACCGAGGCTGATCTGCCGACGCTGGAGCTGCCGGATCTCACCGACGGCGTGGACGTCGCCGCGCTCTACGAACTCGCCGAAACGCTGCAGGAACAGGGGGTGCGCTGATGCCCGCCGACACGGTGCTCGACGTGGACGCCCTCCTCGACGACCCGGCCAGCCGCGTGATCGTGTGCTGCGGCTCCGGCGGCGTCGGCAAGACCACCACCGCCGCGGCGCTCGCGCTGCGGGCCGCCGAGCGCGGCAGGCAGACCGTGGTGCTCACGATCGACCCGGCGCGCAGGCTCGCACAGGCGCTCGGGCTGCGCGAACTGGGCAATCACCCGAAGCAGGTGCAGGTCGAGGGCTTCGAGCCCAAGGGCGAACTGTGGGCGATGATGCTCGACATGCGTCGCACGTTCGACGACATGGTGCGCGTGCACGCGGGCCCGGAGCGGGCCGAGCAGCTCCTGCAGAACCCCTTCTACCAGACCATTTCCACGTCGTTCTCCGGCACGCAGGAGTACATGGCGATGGAAAAGCTGGGCCAGCTAGCGGCGACCGACGAATGGGATCTGATCATCGTCGACACGCCGCCGAGCCGGTCCGCGCTCGACTTCCTGGACGCGCCGACCCGGCTGTCCACCGCGCTCGACGGCCGGATGATCCGGCTGCTCACCGGTCCGGCGAAGGCGGGCGGCTGGGGTCTGCGCAAGGTGGTCAGCGCCGGGTTCTCGATGTTCGCGAAGGCCGTGTCGACGATCATCGGCGGCCAGCTGCTGGCCGACGCGTCGGCGTTCATGCAGGCCTTCGACAGCATGTTCGGCGGATTCCGCGAACGCGCGCGCAAGACCGCCGAGCTGCTGCGGTCGTCGGGCACGTCGTTCCTCGTGGTGGCCGCGCCGGAGCCGGACGCGCTGCGCGAGGCGTCCTACTTCGTCGAGCGGCTGGCCGGAGAGTCGATGCCGCTGGCCGGTCTGGTCGCCAACCGCACGCACCCGGTGCTCGCGCCGCTGTCCGCGACCGAAGCGCTGACCGCCGCCGAGTCGGTGCAGAACGCGCCGCTCGCCGAGGCCGTACTGCGGCTGCACGCCGACCGCGTCGCGCTGGCCGAACGGGAAAACCGCCTGCTGGCGCGCTTCACCCGCGCGCATCCGGAAGTGCCGCTGACCCGGGTGCCCGCGCTCGCCGGTGACGTGCACGACCTCGAGGGCCTGCGCGACATCGGAGCAAAGCTGACGTCGTGAGCGGCTGCGCCTGAGCACAGCCGCTCACGAGCAGGTTTTCAGCCCGCCGCGGCGGCCAGCGCGTCCCGCTTGGCCGCTTCGAGCAGGTCAGTCCAGCTGGTCACGTCCGGGCGACGGCGCAGCAGGGCGCGCCGCTCCCGTTCCGTCATCCCGCCCCAGACCCCGAAATTGATCCGGCCGTCGAGTGCCTCGGAGAGGCATTCGGTGCGGACCGGGCACCCCATGCACACGGCTTTCGCCCTGTTCTGTTCGGCGCCTCGCACGAACAACCCGTCGGGATCAGCGTCCCGGCACGAGGCATCGACCCGCCAGCCAACCTGATTGGTTTGCATACCCCCAGCTCCCTCATCTGGTGTATGGCACCAGCGAAGGCGAAGCTCCCGCTCCCACCCCCGCGAGCGTTTCCCACTGCGCCGCACGTCGGTGACGGCACCTCCCCGGTGCCGCTGCCGCTGTCCGGACCAGCCAGGCTCCCACCCGGGCTGCTCCGTCTGTCGGCATCTACGTGAGACGTTGACGGACTGTAGGGTCCCTCGGTTCCCTCCGTCGAGACCTAGCATGCATTCCGTTACCTGAGGTCACGTCACGGGGTCCCGTTATTGATCGCTCGCGGGGGGCGCGCGGGCGTGAGGTCACGAAGGCGACACGAGGCTTCAGTACCCTGGCTTTCGTGCGCAAAACGGATGGTCTTTTCAAGCTCATCGGCCTGTGCCTGCTGGCAGGGGTGCTGGTCGCCGGGATCATGTTCCCGGTGGTAGGCGCCGCGGGGGTCGTGTCCAACCAGGCGAGCGAGACGGTCGACAAGACGTCTTCCGACCTCGCCGACATCCCGCCGCCGCTGGTGACGACCATCACCGACTCCGGCGGCAAGCCGATCGCGACGCTGTACAAGCAGTACCGGATCCCGGTCCGGCCGGACCAGATCAACCCGGCGCTGAAGTGGGCGCTGCTCTCGGCCGAGGACAAGGCGTTCTACGAGCACCACGGGGTGAACTGGGGCCGGACGCTGCGCGCCGCCGTCTCCAACACCGCGGGCGGGGACACGCAGGGCGCCTCGACGATCACGCAGCAGTACGTGAAGAACTACCTGATCAACGTCGTCTACCGGGGCGACAAGAACGGCCAGGCCAAGGCGCAGGAGCAGTCGCTCTCGCGCAAGCTCAAGGAAGCCCGGATCGCGATCAACCTCGAGACCAAGCTCTCGAAGGACCAGATCCTCGCCGGCTACCTCAACATCGTCGAGTTCTCCCGGCAGATCTACGGGGTCGGAGCGGCCGCGCACGCCTACTTCAACACCACGCCGGAGAACCTGACCGTGCCGCAGGCCGCGCTGCTCGCGGGCATCGTGAACAACCCGATCGTCCTCGACCCGTGGAATCATCCGGACAAGGCGACGAAACGGCGCAACCTGGTGCTCGACCGGATGGTCAGCAACCAGAAGCTGGCGAAGGCGGACGCGGACAAGTTCAAGGCGGAACCGCTCGGCGTGGTGCCGGACACTCCGCAGAAGCCCGCGTCGAACTGCACCGGGGCCGGTACCGAGAACGGCTTCTTCTGCCAGTACGTCCAGGACTATCTGATCAAGGCCGGGATGTCGGAGGACCAGCTCTACACCGGCGGGTACACGATCAAGACCACGCTGGACGAGAAGGCCAACCACGAGGCGAAGGTCTCGGCCGAGCAACAGGTGAGCAAAACCCAGAAGAACGTCGCGAACACGCTTTCGCTGATCCGGCCGGGCAAGGACCGGCACGAAGTGGTGGCGCTCGCGGCGAACCGCGACTACGGCATCGACGCGGATCAGGGGCAGACGACGTACGCGCTCCCGTCCGGCGTGTTCAACACCGGCGGCGCGGGGTCGAGCTACAAGATCTTCACCACCGCGGCGGTGCTGAACCAGCACATCGCCGGGATCTACAGCAACATCCCGATCGGCAACAGCTACGTCTCGCACGTCTTCACCGGCAGCCAGCCGCACTGTCCGGCGACCGGCGCGCCGAACACTCGCTGGTATTGCGTGGGCAACGCCGGCAACGGCTATCCCGATTCGGGTTCGCTGCAGCAAGCACTGGCGACCTCGCCGAACACCGCGTTCGTGGCGCTGGAGGACAAGCTCGGCAGCACCGGGCCCGCCATCGACATGGCGACGAAGCTCGGCATGCGCGAGACGATGGCGAGCAACCCCGGCGGCGGCAAGGTCGACCCGAAGTCGACCGACACGGGCAAGAACCAGTCCCAGGCCCAGGCTTACGGGCCCAAGGGCAATTACCCGGGCACGGGTGCGTTCACGCTGGGCTTCAGCCCGACGAGCGGCCTGGAAATGGCGAACGTCGCGGCGACCATCCTGAGCGGCGGCAAATGGTGCCCGCCGACCCCGCTGGCGTCGGTGACCGACCGCGACGGAAAGCCGGTGCCGATCAAGGAAGCGGCGTGCGAGCAGGTCGTGCCGGAAGGCCTCGCGAACACCATGGCGGTCGGCATGAGCAAGGACGACCAGCCCGGCGGCACGTCCGCCAAGGCCGCTGAAGCAGTCGGCTGGAACCGGCCGCTCGTCGGCAAGACGGGAACGACCCAGAACAACGGTTCGGCGACCTTCGTGGCCGGCACGCCGCAGATGGCCGGTGCGGCCATGGTGTTCCGTCCGGAAGGCGGCAGCGGCGGTCTTTGCTACAACGGCGTCGGCGACGTGTCGACGTGCGGCACCGGCAACATGTTCGGCGGCAAGACGCCCGCGCAGACGTGGTTCGGCGCGATGACGAACATCATGAAGGACCAGCCGGTCGTTCCGTTGCCGCCGGAGGATCCGGCTTATACCAACTGAATCCGGTGAAAACGGGGCGGGAGACGCGATCTCCCGCCCCGTTTCGCTTGTCCGGGCTCAGCCTTTGAGCGCGATCCGGAAAAGCCGCACGATCGCGATCAGAAAGCCGGGTCCCAGCGTGATCAGCCACACCTGCGGCGCCCAGTGGCTGGGGATGCCGCGGTCCCAGTACTCGTAGGTGGGCCACCCCAGCGAAAACAGCACAACCGCGGTCAGCGCCCAGGGTTCTGTTCGCCGGCGCCACGGGAACGCCGCCAGCACCACCAGCAAAATGAGCACCGCCAGCAAAAAGAGAAACGTGATCGCCATCGCGAGGCTCCGCATCTCCGTCGGACTGGTCCAATCCAATTCGATCCAACGACGCCAGGAGCCGGATGTCGAGAGAGCACCGCTGAGACCTTCGCCCTACGCCATCCGGCACCGGCCACGGCGGACGACCCGATCGAACACGTATCCTCGACCTTGTGAGCACGCTCGGTAACGCCAGTCCGCCCGGGGGCACCGCGAAGCGGTTGGCCGCAGGGACCATCGCCCTCGGGGCCGCCACCCTCGGTTACGCCGTCGGCATTGAACGCCGCCGCTTCACCCTGCGGACCGCGGAACTGCCCGTACTCGCGCCCGGCACGCCGCCGTTCACCATCCTGCACGTCTCCGACCTGCACATGCTTCCCGGCCACCAGGCCAAACAACGCTGGGTCGCCGCGCTCGACGAACTCGACCCGGACCTCGTCGTCAACACCGGCGACAACCTCTCCCACCGCACGGCGGTCCCGTCCGTGCTTCGCGCGCTCGGCCCGCTGCTGGACCGGCCAGGGGTGTTCGTGTTCGGCAGCAACGACTACTACGCGCCCAAACCCAAAAACCCCGCGCGCTACCTCATGCCCCGCGGCAAAAAGAAGCGCATCCACGGCACCCAGCTGCCCTGGCGCGACCTCCGCGCGGCCTTCGTCGAACACGGCTGGGTCGACCTCACGCACGTCCGCCGCACTGTCGACGTCGGCGGCCGCGCCGTCTTCGCCGCCGGAGTCGACGACCCGCACCTGCACCGCGACCGGTACTCCGACATCGCCGGCCCCGCCGACACCACCGCGGCCGTCCGCCTCGGCGTCACCCACTCCCCGGAACCGCGCGTTCTGGACACCTTCGCCACCGACGGTTACGACCTCGTCCTCGCCGGCCACACCCACGGCGGCCAGCTCCGCATCCCCGGCTACGGCGCGATCATCACCAACTGCGAACTCGACCGCAGCCGCGCCCGCGGCGCCTCCCGCTGGGGAGCCCGGATGTGGCTCCACGTCTCCGCCGGACTCGGCACCTCCCCCTATGCCCCCGCGCGCTTCGCCTGCCCGCCGGAAGCGAGCCTGTTGACGCTGGTCCCGCGCGGATCCGGGGCCTCCGACCCCCGCAAACCAGCCCCGCGTAAAGCCGTGAAACCCGTCCGCTAGACTTACTCCCGACCCGCTAAGCAGTACCTCGGGGTGTGGCGCAGCTTGGTAGCGTGCCTCGTTCGGGTCGAGGAGGTCGTGGGTTCAAATCCCGCCACCCCGACGTATGAAGGCCGGGCAGTCACGAGATCGCGACTGCCCGGCCTTCACGTTTCCCCGGTTCCACTGCTCCGCGTGCCGATCGCGTTCGCGATGCGCATGGGGACAGGCAGCCGCGATCTTGATCCAGGTGGTTCCGCACCCTCGCTGCGAAATCGGAAAGCAATGGCCTTTCAGGGACCGCGGCTATTCTGCCGCGATGGTTTCCCGCGGCAAGGGCATCCGGACGGAGAGAACGGTAATCCTGGTTCTCGGGCTGGCCTTCTCGCGTTAAGCCGCAGCGGTCAAGGCTGGGTCAATCCGGACGCGGCGTTCACCACGTTCGCGGCGGGTGCGGGTCTTTTTCCGGCCACGCCCGGTAATGCCGCCCGCGGACTAGCAGGTAGCGGTCAGCTCTTGCCAGCACTGCTGGAAGTCTCCGACAGCGGCGGTTCTCGCCCAGGACCAAGCGGACCGAGCCGCGGAGGTCACCTGGTCGCGATCGTTCGCCCCGGCTTCCGACAAGGCGACGGCCAGCCGGGATTCCATGTAGGCGGCCAGGGACCGGTAAGACAGCTCTTCACGGAAGCGAGCGCGCTCGACGATGTCGGTGAATCCGGCGTCGGCGACGTGGGCGGCGATAGCGCGACCCGCGAAAGGGTCGCCGCCCGCGCGGCGGCGCACCAAGTAATAACCGCGCAGTGCGGCGTCCACGTTTGCTGTTCTGGGCCGGATTTTCGCCCGGCTCCAGTCCGGCGCGGCCAACGCCAGCCTGCCGCCAGGGCGCAGGATGCGGCGGATTTCGGTCAGAGCCGCGTGCGGATCGGACAGATGCTCGAAGAGCGAATGAGAGAACACCACGTCGATCGATGAAGCGGCAAAGGGAAGTGCGTAGACCGCTCCGGCCACGTAGTCCGTTGTGGACGGCGAAGCGGGTGCCGTTGGGCAGACGCTGACGCAGATCACCCGCACGTCCGGGGCCAGGGAGCTGAGGATCGAGCTTTGGCCGCAGCCCAGGTCCAGGACTCGGGAGCCTGGAGTGAAGAGTGATCGGGCGAACGCGGCGCGGTCACTCGCTGTGCGCGTGTTCATCATCGACAGCGCGTCTTGGGCACAGCCCGGCGCGTAACCCTCCAGCACCCCGCACAGAGTACGGGTGGAAGGTGGCAGGATCGAGGGGTGAGCACGCAGTCAGGCAACCAAAATCCGCCCGCGGTGGTCCCGGACCGCCTGTTCGACGACGCCGAAGCCGAAAAGCGCTGGCTGGCGCGGTTCCACGCGCCGCGCATCTCGGTGCCCGAATGGGCTCGCGACGCACCCGATGCCAACGTGTACGTCTCCAACGCCAGTGGCGTTTGGGAGGTTTACGCGTGGGACCGGGCCACCGACAGTCACCGGCGCGTCACCAGCCGGCCCAACGGCACCCTGCACGCGACGCCCGCGCCCGACGGAACGGCCATCTGGTGGTTCGACGACACCGACGGCGACGAGTTCGGATCGTGGCGCAGCCAGCCCTTCGACGGCGACAGTTCCGCGGCCGTCAAAGCATTGCCCGATATTCACGACGGATACCCGGCCGGTCTGGAGATCGGCCGGCGAGTGATCGCGGCCGGCGTTTCGACCGACGACGGCAGCGAACTGTTCGCGAAAATCGACGGCGTGACCGAGCGTTTCTACCAGCACTCGGACGACGCCGGGATCGCGTCGATGTCGCGTGACGAAAGCCTGCTCGCTATTTCCCATTCCGAGCACGGGGATTCGCGGCATCCGGCGTTGCGGGTGCTGTCCACCGACGGGTTCGCCACCGTCGCGGAGAAATGGGACGGCGAAGGAAAAGGCTTGCAGGCGCTGGAGTTCTCGCCGCTGCCGGGCGACCAGCGCGTCCTGGTCCTGCACGAACGCCGCGGCCGCGAAGAGCTGCTGGTGTGGGATGTGCAGGCGGACACCGAAACCGAACTGCTGATTGATTTGCCCGGCGAGGTCGTCGCGGATTGGTATCCGGACGCGCGCGCGTTGCTGGTCGTGCACTTCCACGAGGCGCGCAGTTCGTTGTACCGCTACGACCTCGACACCGGCGAACTGTCCGCTGTGGACACTCCGGCTGGCCGGATCGGCGGCGCGGGCGTGCGCCCGGACGGAACCATCGAGTACTCGTGGTCCAGCGCCGCGGAGCCCGCCGCGGTCCGTGCCCGCGCGGCCGACGGCACCGATTCCGTCCTGCTGACGCCGCCTGGCGAACGCGCACCGGGTTCGTCGCCGGTCACCGACGCGTTCGTCGAGGGTGTCGGCGGCCGGATCCACGCGCTGGTTTCCCGGCCGGCAGACGCTCCCGACGGCCCGTTGCCGACGGTGTTCTCCCTGCACGGCGGCCCGCACGCGGCCGACGAGGACCGGTTCTCCGCCTACCGCGCGACCTGGCTGGACGCCGGATTCGCCGTGGTCGAGGTCAACTACCGCGGCTCCACCGGGTACGGCTCGGCATGGCGCGACGCCATCGAAGGCCGCCCGGGACTGACCGAACTGGAAGACGTCGCGGCGGTGCACGACTGGGCTGTCGAAAGTGGACTGTCCGATAAGGACAAGTGCGTCGTGAACGGCGCTTCGTGGGGCGGATACTTGACCCTGCTGGCAATGGGCACCCAGCCGACCCGATGGGCCGCCGGCGTCGCGGGCGTTCCGGTGGCCGATTATGTCGCCGCTTACGAGGACGAGATGGAACAGCTCCGCTCGTTCGACCGCGCCCTGTTCGGCGGCGCCCCGGACGACGTGCCCGCGGTGTACCGCGAATGCTCGCCGCTGACGTACGTGGACGCGGTCGCCGCCCCGGTGCTGATCCTGGCCGGGGACAACGACCCGCGCTGCCCGATCCGGCAGATCGAGAACTACCTGGACCGCCTCGCCAAGCGCGACGCGCCGCATGAGTTCTACCGGTATGACGCCGGGCATGGCTCGTTGGTGATTGCTGAGACGATTAAGCAGACGTCTATTGAGGTGTATTTCGCGTTGCGGGCATTGGGAATGCGTTGATGGGTTGGGCCGTCCAGGTTCTCCTGGACGGCCCGGCTCACAGCCCGCGCTTAGCGCCCTTCAACCGCTCCACCGCAGCATCGTCCCCCTCGTAAGACACCTGCACCGCGTCCCTCCCGAAGACGAACAGCAGCAGTTCCACCGGCTCCCCCACCACGGTCACCACCGGAGTCCCTGACTTCACCGAAGCCGACTGACCATCCGGAGTCCGCAGCACCACCCCGACCGGCGACTTGCGCAGGTTCAGCTTCGCCGTCCGCGTAGCCAGCCGCCAGGCCGCACCGTCCCGCGAAGGGTCAGCCGGGCGCGGGGACCAATCCGGCTGCGCGCGGCGGACATCCTCGTGGTGCACTAAAAACTCAGCGCTGTTCGTGGCCTCGTCCACCGGACCGATGGACGTCGGCCAGAAGCGGGACGGGCCTCGGCGCACCTGGCCGACCAGGTCGTCCCACGGGCGCGCCGCGACGCCGTCTTGCACCTTCTGCGTGTGACCGGCGAGGGCGGGCACCACGATTCCGGGCATCGCGTCCGGCCGGTGCTCTCGCACGACCAGATGCGCGGCCAGATCCCGCGTCTGCCAGCCCTCGCACAGGGTCGGGGCGTCCGGGCCGAGCTGCTCGAAGAGGTCGCTCAGCGCTTGGCGTTCATCCTTGGCAAGGCCCATGCCAGCCAGGTTACTCGCCAGTTAGTGGTGGAAGCCGGTCGATGTGGCGGGATCGTGCTGCGGGGATGGCTGGCGGTTCAGCTCCGGCAGCACGCGCTTCAGGTCGGCGAGCAGCAGGTCGGCCAGGTCGTGCGTGAAACCGTTGCGGACGACGACGCGCAACACAGCCAGGTCGGTGCGGTTGTCCGGGAACGTGTACGCGGGCACGAGCCAGCCGCGTTCGCGGAGGCGGCGGGAAACGTCGAAGACATCAAACGCAGTGATGTCCGAGCACGTGGTGAAGGCGAACACTGGCAACTGGTCGCCGCGGGTGAGGAGCTCGAAGGGTTCCAGCTTGGCGATCTCGTCGGCCAGATACGTCGCCACGTCACGCGAAGCTTGTTGCACCGCACGGAAACCTTCGCGACCCAGCCGGACGAAGGTGTAGTACTGCGCGGCGACTTCCGAGCCAGGGCGCGAAAAATTGAGTGCGAAGGTCGGCATGTCGCCGCCCAGGTAGTTGACGTTGAACACCAGTTCCTCGGGCAGCGCGGCTTTGTCACGCCACACCACCCAGCCGACGCCGGGATACACGAGGCCGTATTTGTGCCCGGAGGTGTTGATCGACGCGACGCGCGGCAGCCGGAAGTCCCACTCCAGGTCCTCGTCGAGGAACGGGGCGATCATCGCGCCGGACGCGCCGTCGACGTGCACGGGGATGTCCCAGCCGGTCCGCTCCTGCAGCGCGTCGAGAGCGGCCGCGACCTCGGCGACCGGCTCGTAGCTGCCGTCGAAGGTCGAGCCGAGGATCGCGACGACGCCGATGGTGTTCTCGTCGCAGAGTTTCACCGCTTCTTCGGCGGACAGGTGGTACCGGTCGCCCTCCATCGGCACCAGGCGCGGCTCGACTTCCCAGTACTCGCAGAACTTTTCCCAGCACACCTGGACGTTGATGCCCATCACCAGGTTCGGCTTTCCGGTCCGGCCCAGCTTCGACCAGCGCCGCTTCAACGCCATTCCGGCGAGCATGCAGGCCTCGGACGACCCGGTCGTCGAACAGCCCATGATGTCGGTCGGATCGGGCGCGTGCCACAGATCGGCGAGGATGTTGACGCAGCGGCGCTCGAGTTCGGCGGTCTGCGGGTACTCGTCCTTGTCGATCATGTTCTTGTCGACGCATTCGGCCATCAGCTCGCGCGCCTGCGGCTCCATCCACGTCGTGACGAACGTGGCGAGGTTGAGCCGCGCGTTGCCGTCGAGCATCAGCTCGTCGCGCACCAGCTGCAGCGCGGTGTCCGGCGGCAGCGAATCGTCCCGCAGCCGGTCGCGCGGCATCGTGAAGTCCGCGGCGAGCGCCGGATTGCTCCCGGCGTACAACGGATTCGTGCCCGTCTTCCGGTCTGCCCGATCTTGTTTCCCCTGATGCAGCACCATGGCAGCGAACCTACTGCGGGGCGCCAGTGCCGACCACCGGATGCGGAAAAGCCGCCCGCGGAGAAGGCGGACGGCTTTTCTTCAGACGGAGCGGGTCAGGCTTGCTGCGCCTGCCACATCCAGTGCGCCTCTTCCAGCGCGCGAGTGATCTCGATGAGCAGATCCTGCGTCACGAGGTCGCTCTTGTCGGTCTCGTCGATGCGCTTGCGGAGCCGTTCGATCAGCGTCGCGAGCGTGTCGACGATCGCGGAGATGGTCGAGTCGACGGACTGCCAGTTGTCCGGGTACTCCGGAGCCCCGGAGGTCGCCACGACGGTTTTCGCCTTGCCGTTGGGCGAAACCCCGATCGCGGCGGCGCGCTCGGCCACCTCGTCGACGTACTGCCGCGCGGTCGACACCAGCTCGTCGAGCTGCAGGTGCGCGCTGCGGAAGTTCTGGCCCACCACGTTCCAGTGCGCCTGCTTCGCGATGAGCGAGAGGTCGATCAGATCGGTCAGCGTCGCCTGCAGCGCGTTGCCGGTGATCTCCTTGTCCGCGTCGGAAAGCGGGCTCTTGATGGGGGAAGTGGTCATCTCGGGTGTCCCTCCTCGGTCCTGTTTCAGACGGTGGTAGTCAGCTCCACCTCGATGTTGCCGCGGGTCGCGTTGGAGTACGGGCAGACCTGGTGCGCCTGCTCGACCAGCTGGTCGGCGTCGGCCTTCGCCAAGCCGGGCAGCGAGACGTCGAGCCGCACGCCGAGCTGGAACCCGGCGTCCTTCTTGAACACGCTCACCGAACCGGTCACCGTCGCCGCCGGCAGCGCGACCTTCGCCTGCCGGGCCACGGCTTGCAGCGCGCTCAGGAAACACGCGGAGTACCCCGCGGCGAACAGCTGCTCCGGGTTGGTTTTGTCGCCGCCGGGACCGCCCATCTCCTTGGGGATCGCCAGCGACTCGTCGATCACGCCGTCCGAGGACGTCACGTCGCCGTTGCGGCCTTCTCCTCGCGCGGTCGCGACGGCGGTGTAGATCGGCTCGGCCATGCGTGTTACCTCCTCATTGGGGACGCCTCCGGAGTCAGCGTCTCAATGAGTTCAACGCTCCGCATCCGCGGAACAGTGCCCCGGCATGGCAGTCATCACCCCAGGAATAACCGGGATATGAGGAGGCCAAACGTCAGCGCGCGCGAAGCAGCGCGTGCTCCGCGACCTGCTCTCCGATGAGCCGCAACGTGCGGACGCTCTTCTCGTCGGAAGCGCCGCCGCCCTCGTCGAACTTCGTCTCGGCGGAGTTGATCGAACCACCCAAGGGAGTGGACCAGCCGCGCAGTGCGTGCGTGATCGTGCGGAGCTGTTCGAGCGTGGTGACCGCGGCCTGCCAGCCGTACGCGACCGCGGCGAGACCGACCGCGCGGCCGTCGAGGTAGGGACGGGTGTCTTCACGGAGGTCTTCGACGTAGTCCAGGGCGTTCTTGACCAGCCCGGACAGCCCGCCGTGATAGCCGGGCGAGACGACGATGAGCCCGTCCGCCTGGCGAATGCCCTCGATGAGCTTCCTCGCGCGTTCGTCCCGTTCTGGGATGGCGGTGTCGTAGAACGGCAGGACCAGCTCGGGACCCGGGATCAGCTCGGTCACGACGCCGCGTTCCTCAGCGGCGGCGAGCGCGATGCGCAACGCGCGCTCGGATTGCGAGCCCTCTCGCAGCGAGCCGCCGATACCCAGCACCTTGACGTTTCGTCCCGAAGTCACAGGTCGAGGCTAACCCCTCCACCTAAGTAGAGGACCAGGATCTGAGACGGAGGCTTGAGTCACACACCGACTGGACCAACGTACCTACTGGCAAGTAGCCTCGGCTCATCCGGCGTTCGAGGAGGAACGATGGCGATTCCGCCGCAGATCCGCGTCCAGACTGCCGCCGCGCAGTTGTTGTTCTGGCTGCCCCGTCCGGTGCGCAGGCTGATCGCCGGAGCGCCGCTGCGGCTGGACGGCCAGGAACTCGCCCTCGACGCCCAGTTGCTGCTGCGGTTGCAGAAGCTCTCCGGAGCTTCGCTGGTCAACGGGTCGGTCGAGCGGTCGCGCGCGCTGCTGGAGGCGAGCCAGCACCTGGTGAACGGCAAGCGAGTCAACCCCGTCGCGACCCGTGACGTCGCCATCCCGTCCGGCGACGCGTCGCTGGACGCCACTCTCTACACCCCGGCCGGGCTGCCCGAACCGTCGCCACTTCTGGTGTTCTTCCACGGCGGCGGCTGGGTCATCGGCAGCCGGGCCACGCACGACAACGCCGCGCGCTACCTCGCGAAGCACGCCGGGGTCCGAGTGCTGTCCGTGGAGTACCGGCTCGCGCCGGAGAGCCCGTTCCCCGGGCCGGTCGAGGACGCGCTGGCCGCGTTCGACTACGCACACGCCAAGGCGGCTGACCTCGGCGCGGACCCGGACCGGATCGCGGTGGGCGGCGACAGCGCGGGCGGCAACCTGTCCGCCGTCGTCGCGCTGGAGGCGACTCGACGCGGCGGCCCGGCGCCCGCGTTCCAGCTGTTGATCTACCCGGCCGTCGACTTCACCACGCGACGCCGCTCTCGCGAACTGTTCGGCGAAGACCTCTTCCTCACCGACGAGGCGATGGTGTGGTTCGAAGGGCATTACGCGCCCGAGGGCGTCGACAAGGCCGATCCGCGGATGTCGCCGCTGCTCGCGTCTGACCACAGTGGACTCCCGCCCGCCTACATCGTGACCGCGGGCTTCGACCCGCTGCGCGACGAAGGTGAGGCGTATGCGGAAAAACTGCGTGCCGCGGGGGTTCCGGTGGCGCTCAGCCGGCAGGCCGACCTGATCCACGGATTCCTCAACTTCGCCGGGGTCGGGACGCGGTTCCGGGAGGCGATCGCGGAGATGGCCGGTGCGTTGCGGGTGGGACTCGCGAAGCGCTCGTGAGCGGCGAGGCCGGTTAGAACCGGCGCTCACGAGGCTTGACATGGAACGGAGCCTGGCGCGGCGAACCGCACCAGGCTCCGGGCCTTTTCCCCTCCTGTTTCAGGCTGCTCAGGTGCCAGGCACTGGCACCGGTGCGGGCACCGGCGGAGCCGGAAGCGGCGGCGTCGGTACCGGCAGCGGCGGCACCGGCACCCCGCCGAGCAGCCCGCCCAGCAGGCTGGTCACCGCGGCGAGCAGGCCCTTGACCAGGTCGCTCACCGCCTTCAGCGGTCCGGGAAGGTCGGGCAGCGGCGGGATCGGCAACGGCGGGATCTGCCGCGGCGTGGCCGTCGGGTCGGCGAGGAGCCGGTTGGACTCGTCCGCGCGGACCTTCGCCGCCGACGAGAGCTGCTGGGTTTCGGATTGGACCTGGTAGCGCTTGCCGGCCGCGATGTCGGCGAGCACCGGGCTGAGCTTGCCCAGGTCCGCCCTCGTCTTCGCGACATCGCCCGCGTACGCCACCTTGGTCAGGTCGTCCCGCATCTGCAGTACCTGCGCGGCGACGGCTTGAGTGGCCGAAGAGCCCTTGCCTCCCGCCGGGCTCGCGGAGGCCATCCCCGAAGTGCCGACGGCCAGCAGACTGCCCGCGGCGACCACGGCGATGATCCGCCCGATCTTGCCTTTCATTCTTTACCTCCCTGGCCTTTGGGACCTGCCGGGTAAATCGATACCCGCCGTGTCGGACGAACACCAGCCGATCACCGGATAGGGAGTTTTTCTAACCCTTACGTGCCGAATCCAAGAACGGGGAACCGGCCCGCAATTGATTAACGTGGACGGCTTGCGCGTCCCCCGACGATCACGGACCGCGGACCTGAATCTGACTCATAGTAGCCGGATTGCCCGAATGGCGGCACTGCTCACTCACACAGGCGTAGTTCGTGATCGATTACCTTCATCACCCCGTCGGGACGCGCGATCTCGCTCGTCCGACCGTGGTGGGTCCCCCACGCACGCACCGCCGCCCGCATTCGGGTCCGCACCCCTTTTTCCGGGGCTCGCCGCCGGTTCGACCGGAGAACTCCAAGGTCGGCGCGGAAATCTGAAAAACTGTTCGCGAATGGGCGGCGAGAATGCTTTTTCGCGTCGCCGATGAAGTTATCACCCAGGTCGCCACCGCATTTTCCGGCCCCGCCGAACGCCTGCGCGACACCCGACCGGGTGTCGAGGCGGCGCGTAGGGGGTGTGACGAAAAGAAGTTGCACGCTCGTACCAACTCTTGCTCTCATGGGGCACGTGCCTTTTCAGCCGTATCGCCGCGTCCTGAGCGTCCCTGGGGTCCGCCCGTCGATGGCGCTGATGTTCTTCGCACGCGTACCCATGACGATGACCGGCGTGACGCTGACGCTGTACGTCGTCAGCGGTCTCGGCCGGGGCTACGGCGCGGCGGGCGTCGTCGGCGCGGCGGTCACGCTGGGCATGGCACTCGGCGCGCCGTTGATCGGGCGCACCATCGACCGGTACGGCCTGCGTCCGGTGGTCGCGGTGTGCGGGCTGTCGTCCACTGCGTTCTGGTTCGCGGCTCCGCATCTTTCTTACGGCGCGCTGGTGGTGTGCGCGCTGCCGGCCGGCGTGCTGTCGGTGCCCGCGGGTTCGCTGGCGCGGCAGATCCTGGCCGCGCTCGTGCCCGCTGACCAGCGGCGCGCGGCGTACTCGCTGGACACGATCCTGGTCGAGGCGTCGTTCATGATCGGCCCGGCGGCCGGGATCGCGGCGATCTCGGGGCTGTCGGCGACGCTGACCCTGAGCAGCATCGGCACCATCTTCGGCGTCACCGCGCTGCTGATCTTCCTGCTCAACCCGCCGATCCGGAACGAGGACGAACTCGCCCCGATCGGCGCCGTGCGCCCGCCGCTGCGGTCCTGGCTGACCGGACGGCTGCTGGCGACCCTGCTGATCGCCGCCGGGACGCTGTTCTGCCTGGTCGGCACGGAGGTCGCGACGCTGGCCGCGCTGCGCTCGCACGGCGACGTCGGCTGGACCGGCCTGGTCATCGCGGTGATGTGCGCGGCGTCGATGATCGGCGGCATCGTGCACGGCGCGGTGCGGAAGTCCCTGCCGCAGGGGTTGCTGATGCTGCTGCTCGCGCTGCTGGTGATCCCGGTCGGGCTCGCGACGCAGCCGTGGTGGCTGCTGATGCTCCTGCTGATCCCGACGAACCTGGTCTGCGCCCCGACGCTCGCGGCCACCACGGAGGCGGTCAGCGAACTCGCGCCGCCCGCCGTTCGCGGCGAGGCGATGGGCCTGCAGGACGCGTCGACCCGGCTAGGGCTGGCCGCAGGGAGCCCCGTGGTCGGGTTCGCGATCGACAATTCGAGCCCGGCGTGGGGTTTCGCGGCGGCCGGGCTCGGCGGTCTGGCGCTGGCGGCGCTGGGACTGGTGTGGTCGCTGCGCCGGAGTTCGGTGCGGACACCTTCGCTGGCGGCCGCGGTCCGGGCGCGTCGCTGACCTGGGCTGACCTAGTTCCACCTCGGGGCACGCCAGGGCCGCCGGATCGGGCCGGGGCAAGCGGGGCCGGGCAGGCGGGCAGGCAAGTCCGGCCGGGCCAAGCGGGGCCGGGCAGGGGCAAGCCGAAGCAAGTCGGGCGGGCCAGATTGGGGCAGCGCAGGGCAAGGCACCAGTCAGGTGCAGGCTTTGCGCAGCCCGTCGAGCTTCTCCAGGTTCCGCTTGGTCCACCGAGCGATCACGCCGGCGTCCTCGAGGTGTTCCTTCTGCACCTGGACGTACGAGTCGGCCATGCCGAGGAGGGCGTTCTTGACGTTCTCCTCCTTGACGTTGGCCGCTAGTTCGCGCAGCCGCCGTTCCTTGTCCTGTGCGCGGGCCTTGAGCTTGTCGCCGTCCACCAACGGATTCAGGTCCGCCAGGCCCAGCGCTTCGGTGCACGTGGAGACCTTGTCCACCGCGGAATTCGTCTGATTGACCGCCGAATCGACCTGGTCGCATCCGGCCAGCAGCGTTCCGGCCGCCACTACCGCGACAGCCACCCCCCAGTATTTCATGCACTTCAGGGTAGCGGGTCCCGCGAGCGGACCAGTGCGGTTCGCCCGCGGGACTCCCTCATCCCTTCACGCACACGACCTGCTTGAGGTGCGCGACCACCTCGACCAGGTCGGTCTGTGCCTTGATCACCGTCTCGATGTCCTTGTACGCGGACGGGATCTCGTCGACGACCCCGGTGTCCTTCCGGCATTCCACGCCCTCGGTCTGCGCGACGAGGTCGGCGGCGGTGAACGTCTTGCGGGCCTTCGTCCGCGACATCCGCCGCCCGGCGCCGTGGGACGCGGATTCGAACGACGCGGTGTTGCCGAGTCCGCGCACGATGTACGAACCGGTTCCCATGCTGCCCGGGATGATCCCGAGATCGCCGGAGCCGGCGCGGATCGCGCCCTTGCGGGTGACGAGCAGGTCGACGCCGTCGTAGGTTTCCTCGGCGACATAGTTGTGATGGCACGAAACCGCGTCGTCGAAACTGGTGCCCGGGATGACCTCCGCGACCGCGAGCTTCACCAGCGCGATCATCGTCGCCCGGTTCCGTGCCGCGTAGTCCTGCGCCCAGAACAGATCGCGCCGGTACGCCCGCATTTCCGGTGTGTTCGCGACGAACACCGACAGATCGGGATCCGGCAGATCCCGGTTGTGCGGCAGTTTCCGCGCGATCGCCATGTGCCGCTCAGCGAGTTCCTTGCCGATGTTGCGCGAACCCGAATGCAGCATCAGCCACACGCGGCCCTCGTCGGCTCCGCCCTGTTCGAGGCAGACCTCGATGAAATGGTTGCCGCCGCCGAGGCTGCCGATCTGCCGCGCCGCCCGGTCGGCCAGGTCCTGGACGCCCTCGTGCAGATCGCCGAACGACTTCCAGAACGTGTCCCAGCCGCCGACGCCGTGCACCTTCGCGGTGTTGACCGGCGTCTTGTGCAGCCCGAACCCGACCGGCACCGCCGATTCGATCCGCTTGCGCAGCTTGCCGAGGTCGTCCGGCAGGTCGCTCGCGGTGAGCGACGTCCGCACCGCGCTCATCCCGCAGCCGATGTCGACGCCGACCGCGGCAGGCGAGACGGCGTCGCGCATGGCGATGACACTGCCCACCGTCGCGCCCTTGCCGTAGTGGACGTCGGGCATCACCGCGACGCCGTGCACCCACGGAAGGTTGGCGACGTTGCGCAGCTGACGCATCGCTTGGTCTTCGACCGACGCGGGGTCTGCCCACATCCGGATCGGAACCCGCTCGCCGTCCACTGCCGTGTACATGACTTTCCTTTCCCAGAACGAAGTTTGCCCGCTCAGCATCCGGCACCCCGGCGCTCGCGACAACGGGTTTTCTGTCATCGGGGCACGAGTGAAACGAAATCGGCCCCCGCGTCGATAACGCGCTCGGACGACCGGTTCGCCCAGGGTGCCGGTCTTGGGGAGGATTCCGTTTTTCGATGAAGAACTCGTCGCGGGCGTTGCTCGCTGTCTTGCTGCTGGCCGGTTTTCCGGTGCTGGTGCTCGCCGTCGCCGCGTCGATGATCTGGCTGGAGATCGCCGCGTACCAGCACAGTCCGTTCACCGCGGGACGGCTTGGCATCCTTGTCGTTCCGGTGCTGTACGTGCTGTTCACCGCCCTGCTGACGTTCGAGCGGACCCGCGACGACGACGTGCCCGGCCTGCCCGTCACGCCCGAGGAGCAGCCGGACCTGTGGGCGGCCGTTCGCGAACTCGCCCAGGAAATCGGCACTCGGCCGCCGGATGAGATTTACCTGATTCCCCAGGTCAACGCGTCGGTGTACGAGCAGACGCACTGGCTGGGGCTGCGCGTGCGGCGGCGCCGGATGTTCATCGGCGCGCAGCTTTTCGCCGGGATGCGGGTCAGTCAGCTCCGCGCCATTCTCGGGCACGAGCTTGGCCACTACAGCAATCGCCACACCCGGTTCGCCGGCGCGACTTATCGCGGACGGCAGACGATCGGCCGAGTCCTGAATGGACTCCACTCGACCTGGTCGGCCCGGATGCTGCGGCCGGTCTTCAGCACGTACGCCGCCCTGTACTTCCGGGTCTCGATGAGCGTGAACCGGCAACAGGAACTCGCCGCGGACGCCGCGTCCGCGCGGGTGGCGGGCTCCACCGCCGCGGCGACCGCGTTGCGCGAGGTCGAGGTGCTCGACACGGCTTGGCGGCTCTTCCTGAGCAAGTACGCGACCATTGCCTGGTCCGCCGGCTACCTGCCGCAACGGATGGCCGAGGGCTACCAACTTCTGCTCACCGACGAGAAACGCGCGAAGAAATTGGCTTCCGTGCGGGAGAATCCGCCCTCCGAGCCGACCTCGCAGTACGACAGCCACCCGCCGACTTCCGAACGGATCGCGCTGCTGGAGGCCGCGCCGGACGTCCCCGTGCCGCCCGGCGGCGAACGGCCGGCGACGGATCTTCTCCACAACGGGCCGGCGCTGCTGGAAGCGGTGCTGGCGACCGGTTTCACGGCGGGAGCGGCCTCGAAGAAGAAGGTCGACTGGGCCAGCCTGGTCGACATCGGGATGCGCAACTCGAATCAAGTCGAAGCGTTGCGGATTCGCCGCAGCCGCAGCCTCGACGAACTGCTCGACCTGCTCGACGCCGGACGCCTTGAGGACATCGCCGACCCCAACGCCCCGGTGACGGCCGGAGCACGGGCGAAGCGCGAGCTCTACCGGCCGCAAGTCCACAGTCGACTGTCCATTGTGGTGCACGCGGAACTCGCCAAAGCCGATGCGGCGCACTGGGAACTGTCCTGGTCCGGACCGGCGAAGCTGGTGCTGGCCGAACCGTATGCCACCGAACTTGATCCCGCCGTCGGCGCGGCCATCGACGGGGACACCGCTCCGCTCCGTGCGTTGCTCGCCCCGGTTCATTCCTGAGAGGAACCCCCTTGCTCGGCTTTATCAAGCTGTACACCGTTCCGAGGTATCGCCGGATGATGAAGGCGGTCGCGAAAGACGCGAAGAAGCGTGGAATGAGCACTTTCGACTTCATGGACACCCTCAGCCAGGAGGACATGGCCCGCTACCTCACCCCGCCGATCAAGCAGACCGACACTGCCCGCTTCGGCCTTCCCGCGGACGACGAAATCACCGAAGACCGGCTGCTGCCCGAACCGGTTCGCGCCGCCCGAGACGCCCACCGAGCCGGAGAATGGCGGCCGGGCGCGGACTTGCTGGCGGAAATCGGTACGGACTGGGACCGCCGCAGCACCGCGGTGGGCGTCCTTTCCGAGGCCGCGGCCGACGACGACACCGCGTTGAAAGCCTGGCGCACCGCCCGTCCCGACGACGCGGACGCCGCCATCGTCCACGCGGACTCGCTCACGAAGGTCGCCTGGCAGATCCGGAGTTCGCACCGGGCGAGCAAAGTCAGCGCGGAGCAATTCGCCGGTTTCCTGCGTGTTCTCGAACAAGCCGACGAGGCTTGCCAGATCGCCGCGGAACTCGCCCCGGAAGACCCGACGCCGTGGGAAAAGCGGTGCTCGATCGCGATGGGCCGCCAGTACTCGCACGACGATTTCCGCGAGGTATGGGCTGGCGTGCTGGAACGGGACCCGTTGCACGTCGCCGCACACGGCCGCGCGATGCAGTACTGGTGCGCGAAGTGGTTCGGCTCGCACGAGCTGATGTGGGAGTTCGCCGAGGAAGGCGCGGCGAAGCACCCGAAGCTGGCGTGGCTTCCGCTGGCGGCTGCTTTCGAAATGTGGGCCGCGGACGTCAAGGACCCGTGGCAGGACAAGCGGGTCACGCAGGCGCTCGAGGTTTTGCTGCCCTGGCTCGACGGGGACGGCCGCGATACGCCGGATGCCCGGGACAGCCGGGCGTTCGCCGCCCGCGCGCTGGTGGAGCTGAAGCGGGGCGAGGAGGCGATCGAGCAGTTCCGCCACCTCGGCGCGCATGCGGACGGTTTCGTGTGGTCGTACCACGCGTTCGGTTCGGTGCACGAGTTCCGGAAGTACCGGAGCAAGGCCTGCCGGCTGGCCAAGTAGCGAGGCCGGAACCGCGAAAGTGAAAACTGCCCGGCCCCTGAACCAGGGACCGGGCAGTTTTACTGGGAAGCTCAGCGGTTCTGCGCCACCAGCTCCGCGATCTGCACGGTGTTGAGCGCCGCCCCCTTGCGAAGGTTGTCGGCGGAAACGAACAGCGCCAGCCCACGGCCATCCGGCACACCCGGGTCAGTACGAATGCGGCCGACCAAGCTCGGGTCAATACCCGCGGCCTGCAGCGGCGTCGGCACGTCCGCGAGCTGCACGCCCGGCGCGGTCGACAACAGTTCCGTCGCCCGCTCGACCGACAGCGGCCGTTCGAATTCGACGTTCACCGACAGCGAGTGTCCGGTGAACACCGGGACCCGCACGCACGTTCCCGAAACCAGCAGATCCGGGATGCCCAGGATCTTCCGGCTTTCGTTGCGCAGCTTCTGTTCCTCGTCCGTCTCGAACGTGCCGTCGTCCACAATGGACCCGGCCATCGGCAGGACGTTGAACGCGATCGGCGCGACGTACTTGGCCGGGGCCGGGAATTCGACCGCCGAACCGTCGTGGGTGAGCGAGGCCGCGCGCGAGGCGACGGCGTTCACCTGCGCGGCCAGCTCGTCGACGCCGGCCAGGCCGCTTCCGGAGACTGCCTGGTAGGTGCTCGCGATGATCCGGACCAGGCCGGCTTCGTCGTGCAGCGGCTTGAGGACCGGCATCGCGGCCATCGTGGTGCAGTTGGGGTTCGCGATGATCCCCTTGCGCGCGTCCTTGATCGCTTCCGGGTTGACCTCGCTGACGACCAGCGGCACGTCCGGGTCGCGGCGGTAGGCCGACGAGTTGTCGACCACGATCGCGCCCGCCTCGGCGAACCGCGGGGCCTGCTCGCGCGAGGTCGCGCCGCCCGCGGAGAACAGCGCGATGTCCAAACCGGACAGATCAGCGGTCGCGGTGTCCTCGACGGTGATTTCCTCGCCGCGCCACGGCAAGGTGCGTCCCGCTGAGCGGGCCGAGGCGAAGTACCGGATCTGCTCGACCGGGAAGTTCCGCTCGTCGAGCAGCTTGCGCATCACGGCGCCGACCTGGCCGGTCGCCCCGACCACGCCGACGCGAAGACCCTGTGCCATCAGCGACCACTCCCCGCGTAGACGACGGCTTCCTCGTCGCCGCCCAGTTCGAACGCCTCGTGGATCGCGCGCACCGCCTCGTCCAGCTGCGCGTCGCGGATCAACACCGAAATGCGGATCTCCGAGGTGTTGATGATTTCGATGTTCACGCCCGCGTTGGCCAGCGCCTCGCAGAACGTCGCCGTGACGCCCGGGTGCGAACGCATCCCGGCGCCGACGAGCGACACCTTGCCGACGTGGTCGTCGTACAGGACCGACTCGAAGCCGATCTCCGCCTTGATCTTCTCGAGTTCCTTGACCGCCTTGGCCCCGTTGGCCTTCGACAGCGTGAAGGTGATGTCGGTGCGGCCGGACGACGTGCTGGACACGTTCTGCAGCACCATGTCGATGTCGATCTCGGCGTCGGCGACGACCCGGAAGATCTTGCCCGCGGCACCGGCGTGGTCCGGCACGCCGGTCACGGTGATCTTCGCTTCCGAGCGGTCGTGTGCCACACCGGTGATCAGCGCTTGTTCCACGGGGATCTCCTCGATCGATCCGGCCACCGTGGTGCCCGGCTTGTCGCTGTAAGAAGAACGGACTCGGATCGGCACGCCGTAGCGGCGCGCGTACTCGACCGAACGCAGGTGCAGGATCTTCGATCCGCTCGCCGCGAGCTCCAGCATCTCCTCGTACGGGATGGTGTCGAGCTTTTTGGCGTCCGGCACGATCCGGGGGTCGGCCGAATACACACCGTCCACATCGGAATAGATCTCGCAGACATCCGCGTTCAGCGCGGCGGCGAGCGCCACCGCGGTGGTGTCGGAACCGCCGCGGCCGAGCGTCGTGATGTCCTTGGTGTCCTGTGCCACGCCTTGGAAACCGGCCACCAGCGCGACGTAACCCTGCTCCAGCGCCTCGGTGACGCGGCTCGGAGTGACGTCGATGATGCGCGCGTTGCCGTGCACCGACGTGGTGACCACGCCCGCTTGCGAACCGGTGAACGACCAGGCCTGCGCGCCTTGGGCGGAAATCGCCATCGCGACCAGCGAATTCGAAATGCGCTCACCGGCGGTGAGCAGCATGTCCATTTCCCGCTCCGGCGGCGCCGGGTTCACTTGCTGCGCCAGATCGAGCAGCTCATCAGTGGTGTCGCCCATCGCCGAGCACACGACGACCACGTCGTTGCCCGCCTTCTTGGTCGCGACGATCCGTTCTGCCACGCGCTTGATCCGGTCGGCACTTTCCAGCGACGATCCGCCGTACTTCTGGACCACGAGGGCCACGCCCGAACCTCCTTGACGGGCCGGGGCGTACTCCTTGGAGGGCACCGAGGAGCGCCCACGGCCCTTCATTTGGAGAAGAGCCTACCGGCGCGAACGGCGCCCGCCACCCCATCGAGTGGTCCGCCACCGCCTCCTCGGAGCGTTTGGAAGTAAATTTTCCTTGACGCCAGGGGAAAGCTCGAAGCCCTTCCTCCGGAGTGACGGAGAGCACTCCCGGTCGTACTACGGTTCGCCGCATGCGCAAACCAGCCGAGACGAGCGTCCCCGTCGCGCCGGCCATCGCCGAGCGCTGGAGCCCGCGGGCCTACGACGAGACCGCCGAGATCACCACCGCCCAGCTGACCGCATTGCTCGAAGCCGCCAGGTGGGCGCCGTCTTTCGGCAACACCCAACCGGCGCGCTACCTCGTCGGCCGACGGGGCGATCCGGTCTTCCCGCGGCTGCTCGCGACCCTGAACTCCGGGAACCAGGCGTGGGCGTTCCGGGCGAGCGCGCTGCTGATCGGCGTGATGGTCACCACGAACGAGAAGGGCGAGGTGCCCTACACCGACTACGGGCTGGGCTTGGCGACCGAGAACCTCGTCCTGCAGGCGGTCGAACTCGGGCTGATCGCGCACCAGATGGCGGGGTTCTCCCCGGACGCGGTCCGCGAGGAGTTCGGCCTGCCTTCCGACGCAGTGGCCCGGGTGGCGATCGCCGTCGGATCGCCCGCCGACCCATCGGTACTGGAGGACCCGCGCCGCATCGAACGGGAACTCGCGCCCCGACGACGGCTGCCGCTCGAGGAGTTCGCATTCGGCGACCGATGGGGTTCACCGGCGCTGTGACCGATTCGTGAGCATTCCGGGGAACCGGCGCCCCGCTTCTGCGGTCAGATAGGCACCAAACCGGTCAGGCCACTGAATCGGTGGGAGATTCCTCAAGGAGTGACGAGATGCGTACTGGGGTGCCGGTTTTGATGGCGGTTTCCGCAACTGCGATGGCGTTCGCGCTGTCCGGATGTTCCAGCTCGGACGACAAGGCTCCCACTCCGGCGATCGCCACGCCGCCCGCCTCGTCCGCGGCCGCGCCTGCGTCTTCCTCGGCCGCCGCGCCCGCTGGCGACTCCGCCTCGGCCGAGTACACGAAGCAGGGCACGAAGCTGAAGATCGGCGAGAAGGCCGTGGTGCCGTTCAAGTCGCAGAAGAACACCGGCGCGATCGGCGTGACGGTGACCGGGATCGACAAGGGCGTCGAGGCTGACCTCGCCCCGCTGAAGCTCGGCGACCGGGCGAAGGGCATGACGCCGTACTACATCCAGGTCAAGGTCACGAACGAGACCGGCTCGGACTTCGCATACAGCTCGCTGGGCCTGATGAACGGCTTGCTCGCGGACGGCACCAGCGGCCCGCACGTGACGGTGATCGGCAAGTTCGAGAAGTGCGACAGCGGGAACTCCGGCAAGGCGTTCACTACGAAGGGCGCTTCGTACACCAGCTGCGTGCTGGCGCTGGCCCCGGCTGGCGCGGAGGTCAAGGGGGCTAGCTACGGGGCTAGCACTTATCGGGATCTTGCTCCGAACACTGACTACGGCAAGGACGCGGTGACCTGGCAGTAAGCTGGACGCGAGACCGCCGCGGGGGCGTCAGTCGAGGACTGGCGCCCCTTTTCGCGTCCTGGGGGAGAACTTGATGTCTGGCAGAAGACCGATCGTTGTGGTCGCGGCGTTGGCGTTCGCGCTGTCCGCGTGTTCGAGCGCGGCCGACGCGCCGCCGCCGGGCACCGCCACGGCCTCAGCACCTGCCTCGACCAGTGCGCCCGCGCGGAAGAAGATCGCCTACACCAAGCCGGGCACGAGACTCAAAATCGGCGAGAAAGCCGTGGTGCCGTTCACGACCGATTCCTCGCCCGTCGGCGCGGTCGGCATCACGGTGACCCGCATCGACCGAGGCACCGAGGCGGAGCTGGCCCGGATGAATCTCGGCGACGACCTCGCCTGGCTGGTGCCGTTCTACGTCCGGTTCACCGTGTCGAACGAGACCGGCGACGACTTCTCCGCCGCCCACGTGACCGGCATCAGCGGCCTGCTCGCGGACGGCTCCAAAGGCAGGATGGCGCTGGTCGGGGACTCGACAGAGTGCCACAGTGACGCCACCGGCGACTTCACGGCCAAGGGCGCGGCCTACGGCACCTGCACGATGGAACTGGCCGCCCCCGGTGCCACGGTGACCGGCGCGAAGTACGACAGCAGCAGCTTCGCCTGGCTGGCCAAGGGCACGGACTACCAGGAAAACCCGATCGTCTGGCAGCCGTGATCAGGCGCCAGCGCCCCCGACGCGCCGGATGATCTTCGCCAGAATCCCCGACACAACCAGCCAGAACACCGCCGCGATGCCGTAGTTCACCAGCACCCGCAGCTTCGCGTCGCTCGGCGTGAACAGGTCCCTGAAGCCGAGCGACAAGCCGTCGGCCCAGCTGCGGACGAACGAGACGATGCCGTTGCCCTGGTTGGCCTCGCCGATGACGAAAATCACGTGCAGCACCAAGACCGCGGCGAACAGCAGACCGACCCAGCGCACGAGTGACGCGATGAACGACACCGCGCGCTCACGAGTGCGCCGCCAGTCCACCGGGGTGCGCTGGGGTCGCGCCTTCGCCTCGGTTTCCTGCGCTTGTTCCGCGTGCTCGCCCATGCCGGGCAGTCTGGCACGTCGCCTCGCGGCCCGCTACCCGCTAGTAACAGGTATCAGCCACCCGACGTAACAGTTCGATCGCGGCGGGCGGCTTTCCTTTCGGCGCGTCGGGTGGTTACAGTGACCCCGTGGCGCGTGAACTCCTGCTTCGCTGCCGCGACGGGGCCTGATCTGACCGGCTCCTCGTCGCGGGGCTTTGTGGTGCCGGTCGTCCGCACCGAACCCGTCAGGAGATTTTCCCGCGATGAGCACCGACCCCCGCACCACTAACTCCCGTCTGCGCACGCCCTCTCGTCCCGCGCCCGCCGGACAGCCCTCGTGGAATCCGCAGCGCGGCACGTCCATGCCGGTGCACCGGTACCGCCCCTGGTACGACGTAGTCGAGAACATCGACGTACCCGACCGCACCTGGCCGGACAAGCGCATCGAGCGTGCGCCGCTGTGGTGTGCGGTCGACCTGCGCGACGGCAACCAGGCGCTGATCGACCCGATGTCGCCCGCGCGCAAGCGCAAGTTCTTCGACCTGCTGGTCCGCATGGGCTACAAGGAGATCGAGGTCGGCTTCCCGGCCGCGTCGCAGACCGACTTCGACTTCGTGCGCGAGATCATCGAAGAGGGCGCGATCCCGGACGACGTGCACATCCAGGTGCTGACCCAGTGCCGTCCCGAGCTGATCGAGCGCACCTTCAAGTCGCTCGAAGGCGCGCCGCGGGCGATCGTCCACATTTACAACTCCACCTCGATCCTGCAGCGCCGCGTGGTGTTCCGCGAGGAGCGCGAGGGCATCAAGAAGATCGCCACCTCGGCCGCGGAAATGGTCGTCGAGCTGGCGGCGAAGCAGCCGGACACCGACTTCCGCTTCCAGTACTCGCCCGAGTCCTACACCGGCACCGAGCTGTCGTACGCGCTCGAGGTGTGCAACGCGGTCACCGAAATCTGGCAGCCGACGCCGCAGAAGCCGGTGATCCTGAACCTGCCCGCGACCGTCGAGATGGCGACGCCGAACGTCTACGCCGACTCGATCGAGTGGATGAGCCGCAACCTGGAACGCCGCGATTCGGTGGTCCTGTCGCTGCACCCGCACAACGACCGCGGCACCGGCATCGCCGCCGCCGAACTGGGCTACCAGGCAGGCGCGGACCGGATCGAGGGCTGCCTGTTCGGCAACGGCGAGCGCACCGGCAACGTCGACCTGGTCGCGCTGGGCATGAACCTCTACAGCCAGGGCATCGACCCGCAGATCGACTTCTCCGACATGGACGAGATCAAGCGGACCGTCGAGTACTGCAACCAGCTGCCCGTCCCGGAACGCTCGCCGTGGGGCGGCGACCTGGTGTTCACCGCTTTCTCCGGCAGCCACCAGGACGCGATCAACAAGGGCCTCGACGCGATGAAGGACGCCGCGGACAAGAAAGGCGTCCCGGTCGACGAGCACCCGTGGGAGGTCCCGTACCTGCCGATCGACCCGAAGGACGTCGGCCGCACCTACGAGGCCGTGATCCGGGTGAACTCGCAGTCCGGCAAGGGCGGCGTCGCCTACATCATGAAGGCCGAGCACCAGCTGGACCTGCCGCGCCGGCTGCAGATGGAGTTCTCGAAGGTCATCCAGGCCTACACCGACACCGAGGGCGGCGAGGTCGACCCGGCCACCATGTGGCGCGCGTTCTCGGCCGAGTACCTGGAGTCGAAGACCCCGCTGGAGCTGATCAAGCAGCGGGTCACCGACAACGGCGGCGGCGAGTACGACCTCGAGGCCACGGTGAAGGTCGAGGGCGACGAGCACGAGATCACCGGCCGCGGCAACGGGCCGATCGCCGCGTTCTTCGACGCACTGTCCACTGTGGGCTACGACCTGCGGCTCCTGGACTACAGCGAGCACACGCTGAGCCCCGGCGACGACTCGCGCGCCGCGTCCTACATCGAATGCGCGATCTCCGACCGCGTGTTCTGGGGCATCGGCGTCGACCCGTCGATCGTCACCGCTTCGCTGCGGGCCGTGGTGAGCGCGGTCAACCGGGCGAACCGCTGACCCGAGCCTGATGCGCCCCAATGTGGCATTGGGTGCGTCACACGCACCCAATGTGGCGTTCGGTGCATCGCATGCACCCAATGCCACATTGGGGCGGTTAGGCGGGAGGTAGGTGTGCGGGCTGAGCGTCTGGTCGCGCTTCTCTTCACGCTGCACCGCAAACGCGCGGGCACCGTCGGGGAGTTGGCCGACGAGCTCGGCGTGACCGAACGGACGCTGCGGCGCGATCTCGCCGCGTTGCGTGAAGCCGGCGTGCCGCTCTGGAGTGAACCAGGGCGGCACGGCGGCATCCGGCTCGTCGACGGCTGGCGTTCGAAGCTCGACGGCCTCACCTCTCGGGAGGCCGTCGCGCTGCTGGCCCTCGACGTGCCGGACGCGCTGGCGGGGCTCGGTCTCGGCACCGCGGTGGCCGCCGCGCACGCGAAGGTTTCCGCGAGCATGCCCGCTCAACTGCAGGAACAGGCGCGGACGGTCGCCGGGCGGTTTCATCTCGACGCCTCGGCCTGGTTCAGCTCGCCGGACGACGCCGCCGCGCTGCCCGCGGTCGCCAAGGCGGTGTGGACTCAACGGCAGCTCGACGTGCGCTATCGGCGGCGCGACAAGATCGCTCGGCGGACGCTCGATCCGTTGGGGCTCGTGTTGAAAGCCGGGGTTTGGTATCTGGTGGCGCGGGTCGAAGGAGACCTGCGGACGTATCGCGTTTCTCGGTTAGAGGCGGTCGCCGAAACCGGCGAAACCTTTGCGCGGCCGGAAGAATTCTCGCTCGCTGACTGGTGGCGTGCGTCGTCGGCGGAGTTCGAGAAGATGCCGCTGCCGTTGAAGGTGACGGCTCGGCTCGACCCGTCCGCGGCGGGGGCGTTGCGGCGGGTTTTCGGGCCGGAGCACGTGAACGAGGTACTGGTGTCGCTCGGCCCGAAGGACGACGACGGGTGGGCCGAGGCCGAGTTCGCCATGGAGGGCAAGGAAGTCGCCGTCGGACAGCTGGTTTCACTCGGCCCCGGCGTCGAGGTGCTGACCCCGCCGGAGATCCGCGCCGCGGTCGCGGAATTCGGTCAGGCGCTCGCCGACCGCAACCGTCAGCGGTAGCCGCTGGCGTCGGCGGGCTTTCCGGGTTCCTGGACCTCCTCGATGTATCGCCACGCGTCCGGACGGCTGCCGTCCACGTCGTCGATCTCGTAGACCTTCGCCAGCTGTCCGCTGGAAACGGTCTGGCCGGTCCAGCGGTGCCGGTCCGCGTCGGCGGCGAGCGCGACGACCGTGCGGCCGGAGAAGACCGGCGACTCCGAGATCACGAAATGCGGCTCACGGACCGTCGCATCCCGCCAGTTTTCCTCGGTGACCTCGAAAATCTCCAGCATCGCCTCCGAACGCAGCCAACCCGGCGTGAACGCGATCGCCGTGCAGTCGTGCGCCTTGAGCTCGGCCGCCTCGCCGACCGCAAGGACGTTGATCGCCGCCTTGGCCAGGTAGTACGGCAGCGAAGTGCCCTCGCGGTACTTCCGGTTGTACTCGGCTGTGCCGTCGGTCAGCTCGATCACCAGTCCGCCCGGACGCCGGATGACCAGCGGAAACAGATGGTGGCTGGTGATCAGGTGGGCGTCGAGGGACAACCGCATCATCCGCAGGCTGGCGTCCAGCGAATGCTCCCAGACCGGTTTGCCCCACTCCAGGTAGCGGTCGCCGCCCCAGATGCCGTCGACCAGGATGTCGAGCCCGCCGTGCTCGGCGTCGATCCGCTGGGCGAGCGCGGCGACCTCGTCGCTCACCAGATGGTCGACCCGCAGCGCGCTTCCCTTGCCGCCGGCGGCCTCGATCTGCTCCAGAGTGTCCTCAATGGTCTCCGGACGGTCCACTTCGGACCGTCCGGCACGCGTCGTGCGACCGGTGACGTACACGTACGCCCCGGCCCGGCCCAGTTCGACCGCGATCGCCCGGCTCGCCCCGCGCGTGCCGCCCGCCACGAGCGCGACCTTGCCCGCCAGTTCCCCGCTCATTCCGTTCGTCCTCTTTCTCTCGGTGAACCACTAGCGTGCGTGCGAACCCTGACATCCCCTGTCCGGGTTCTGGAAATCTGTGTCCCGGCTGTGCCTTGCTGTGAAGTGCCGATGATTGGGACTCATCGGCGCTGGCGGAGCGGTTAATAGAGATATGAACGCTACGACGGCTGGGCTGGTGGTGCTGTTCGTCGTCTCGCTGGTGCCGTTGCTGCCCACCGAGGTGACGCTGCTCGGCATGGGCGTGGCCGCCGCGCAGCACGGGGCGTCGCTGGCTGTCGTGATCGCGGTCGCGAGCCTCGGCTGCCTGCTGTCTGACCAGGCGTTGTACGCGCTCGGGCGGTTCGGCGGGGCTCGGATGCTGACGCGGCTGGGCCGTCGGCGCAAGCTGGCCGCCGGGCTGACCTGGCTCGACGGACGCCTGCAGCGGCACCCGCGGCCGGTCCTGGTGGTCGCGCGGTGGTTGCCTTCCGGCGGGACGGTCGGAGCGCTGCTGGCCGGCTCGTTGCGGTGGCGGTTCGCCGAGTTTCTGACCGCGTCCGCGGTGGGCGTGCTGCTCTGGACGTCGTACGTCGCGTTTCTCGGCTACGCCGGTGGCCAGCTCGTTGCCGAGCCAGGAGTGAGCCTGGCGTTGTCGCTGACCATCGCGGTGCTGCTGGGCTCGGCGATCACGGTCGGGATTCGACGGCACGCAGCGCCGAGTACAGCGCCCTGATCAGCGGTTCGTTCTCCGGAGCGGCCGCGGCGGGGAACGGGATGCGACGGCGGGTGTAGCCGTACGCGATGCCGTTGCGCGGGTCGGCGAACGCCTGCTGGCCGCCTGCGCCGCTGTGGCCGAAACTGCCCTGGCCCAGCTCCGGGTAGCGCTCGCCGGTGGCGTGGAATCCGATGCCGAACGCCTTCTGCTCGCCCAGCACCACGTCGCGTCCGATGGAATGGATCTGCGCGAACTCGGCGGCGATTTCCGGCTTCAGCAAAGGCGATTGGCCGTCCAGCGGGCTGATCGCCGCCGCGTACATCCGGGCCAGGCCGCGGGCTGAGGCGACCCCGCCGAACGACGCCGAGCCGAGCCGTCGGACTTCCGGCAGGTTCGGCAGTTCCCACACTTCCGGGCCGTCCGGGTGGTGCCGGTTGAACGCGATGCCCTGGAGGCTGTTCGCGGCTGGCAGCGGTAGCTGCCGCTCAGGAGTCAGCACCATCGGTTGGGTGGCAACGAATCGCGGCTCCAGTTCGGCGGGCAGGCCGAGGTGAAAGTCCACTGTGTACGGATCGCGGACGCGGTCGGCGAAGTTTTCCTGGAGGGTGCGGCCGGTCGCACGGCGGACGACTTCGCCGCTGAGCGCACCGATTACCAGTGCGTGGTAACCGAATGCGGTGCCGGGCCGCCAGAACGGACGTTGCCGAGCCAAGCGTTCGGCGACGATGCGGTCGTCCGCGAGTTCCGCGCGGCTGAAGCCTTCGTCGGAGCCGACCAGCCCGGCTCGGTGCGCCAGGAGGTCTCGCAGGGTGACGTCTTGTTTTCCTTCGACGGCGAACTCCGGCCAGTAGTGGCTCACTCGCTGGTCCAGATCCAGCACGCCGTCCTGGACCAGCAGCGCGACGGTCAGGTGCGCCGCCCCTTTCGACGCGGAGTACGCGCCGATCAGGGAATCTCCGTCGATGTCCTCGCCGGTCCAGAGATCGACCACTTGCTCGCCGCGATGGTATGCCGCCAGTTGTGCGGATCCGTCGGCAACTGCCGCGAACTCGTCCCGCACCTGCTCGAAGCCGGGCCGCACGGTGCCCTTGATGTTTGCCATGCCGCCACGCTACACCCGTTTGTAACCAATGGTCACTAATTCTTCTCGGTAGAGTCCCCGGCTATGACCCGACCGCGGCCCGGCCGTCCCGCACAGCTCGATCGCGAGCGGATCGTCGACGCGGCGTTGTCGGCCGGGAATCTCGACACGTTGACGATGCGCGAGCTGGCCGCGCGGCTCGGCGTGACGCATGGCGCGCTCTACCGCTGGGTCGCCAATCGGGACGCGCTGTTCGATCTGGTCAGCGAGGTGGTGCTGGACCGGGTGCTTCCCGAGGAGGGGCCGCCGCGCCGGTCTTGGCGGCCATGGCTCGCGAAGGTCGCGTGGGCGATGCACGACCAGTTTCTCGCGGTACCCGGTTACGCGACCCGATTGTCGCGGCCGCATCGGCACAACGCGGATTCGTTCGGCCGGCTCCGCACCGAGGTCGTCACCGCGTTCACGAATGCCGGTGTGTCACCGGAACTGGCCGAGCAGAGCTGGTACATCTTCATCACCTGCACGGTCAGCTGGCTCGCCGTCCGGGAAAACCCGCTCGACCTCGGACCGGACGCGCCCCGGTTCGAGCTTTACCTCGACACGTTGCTGCGCGGTCTGCCCGCCCGGGAACCCAGCTAGGTCGTGAGGGCGGCTACTTCGGCGCGCATTTCGTCGATCACGGTCGCGACCGCTGGCCGGTTCGCCGCACCGGTGCGGCACACCACTTCCACCAGCCGCGCCGCGCGGATCCCCGCCAGCGGGCGGCCGACCAATCCGCTGCCGCGCCGGGTGTCCATTGTGTACCGAGGCATCAGCGCGATCCCGTGCCCGGCCGCGACCAGCCGTTCGGTGATGCGGAAATCGTTGATGCGCTGGACGATCTGCGGCCGCACGCCGGTGCGCACGGTCAGCGAGCGAAGGACGTCGTCGACCGGGAAACCGTGGTCGACCGAGATCCAGCGTTCGTCCGCGAGATCGGCCAGGCCGACGCGACGGTTGCGGGCGAGGCGGTGGCCGACCGGGAGGGCGACGTCCAGCGGTTCGCGCAGCAGCGGGACCACGTCGAGGCGTTCGGTGTCGAACTCGGCCGCGTGCTCGTCGCGGTGGGCGACGACGACGTCGTAGTCCGCGACCAGACCGGGCACCTGCGGCGGAACCATGTCGACGTCGCGAACGTCGACCTCGAGGTTCTCGTGCTGGTCGATGCGACGCAGCAGGCCGGGCAGGAGCATCAGGCCGGCGGACTGGAAGATCGCGATCCGCACGCGTCCGCGCGGGGCGCTGCGATAGGTGTCCAGCTCCGCCTCGGCGCGGTCCAGCGCGGCCAGCACGTCGTCGGCACGGGCGACGAGCGCGCGGCCCGCGTCGGTGAGCCGAAGGCCGCGACCAGCCGGTTCGGTGAGCGCGATGCCGACCTCCGTCTGCAACGCACGCAGCTGCTGCGAGATCGCCGACGGCGTGCAATGCAACGCCTGAGCAGCGGCGGTGACGCTGCCCCGATCGGCGAATTCGCGCAGCGTCCGGAGCCTGCCCAAGTCCATCCGGGCAGTGTATGTGAAGCAACGCTACACAGTCAGTGCAGTTATTCTCGCTAGTGCTTCAAAGTTTGCCTAGGCAGAGTAAGAAGCATGGCCATCCGGGACCGTTTGCTCGCCGTGTTCGTCGCCGTCCTGTGGGGCCTCAACTTCATTGCGATCCACGCCACACTCGGCCAGTTCCCGCCGATGTTCGCGGGCGCGCTGCGGTTCCTGCTGATCGCGATCCCGACGGTGTTCCTCGTGCCGTGGCCGCGGGTGAAGCTGCGTTACCTCCTCGGGTACGGGCTCGGGTTCGGCACCGGGCAGTTCGCGTTCCTGTTCGTCGCGATGCACCTCGGGATGCCGACCGGGCTGGCGTCGCTGGTGCTGCAGGCGTCGGCGCCGTTCACCGTGCTGCTGGGCGCGGTGCTGCTGCGGGAACGCGTCTCCGGACGGCAGCTGGCCGGGATCCTGCTCGCGGTGGCGGGGATGACCGCGATCGCGTGGCAGCAGTCCGGGCAAGCGGCGCTGGTGCCGGTGGTGCTGACCTTGCTGGCCGCGCTGAGCTGGGCGATCGGCAACCTGAGCATGCGCCGCGCGGAGCCGGACAACCCGCTGCACCTGACGCTGTGGATGTCGGTGGTGCCGCCGCTGCCGATGCTGGCGCTGTCGAGCATCTTCGAGGGCCCCGGTGCCGCCTGGCACTCGCTGACGACGCTCGGCACCAAGACCGGCCTGATCGGCGTCGCGGGGCTGGCGTACGTGGTCATCTTCGGGACAGTCATCGGGTCCGGCATCTGGACCACCCTGATGCGCCGCAACCCGGCGGGCGTGGTCGCGCCGTTCTCGCTGCTGGTGCCGGTGGTGGGGCTGACGGCGTCGTTCTTCATCCTCGGCGAGGTGCCGACGGTCCTGACGCTGGTCGCGGCGGCAGTGGTGATCGGCGGGGTGCTGCTGGGGTCGTTGCGGCGGAAGCCCGCGGTCACGCCGGAGGAATTGCTGCCGGTGTGAGGGTCACCGGCAGCGGGCCGCGCCTTGGGGCGTGAATACGAACCTGTCGATGAACTTCGTCCCGCCATAGCGAGTCGCCAGCAGCACTGCCTCCGGCTCGTCAGGCGTCCCGGTGGCGCTTGTTCCTGGCTCGGTTCCGCTCCCGAGATGGAAAAAGACAAGCGGGTCGTCGAGGTGCACGGTGCCGTAAGCGAACGTCTTCGAGAAAGCCGGGTTGGGCCCGCCGAGAAGTACCGACGGTGGCCCGGCCTCGGCGAGGACTTCGCTGTGGCTCCGGTCGCGGGCACACCACGACCGCATCCGGTTTCGGAGGCGGTCGTAATCCGCTCGGGACAGCGTGTTGTCCAGGGTGAGCCAGCCGCGGCGGTGCGCGATCTCGGCGTAAACCGACGCCATGATGTGCGAGTCCCTCTCGCCCATTACGAGTTCGACCGCGCCGCTCACCCCGGTGGAGACGAACGCTCCCCGTGCCCGGAGTTCGGTCAGGTCATCGGCCAAGAGCCGCTCACATCCGTCGGCGAACGCGACGGCATCGAGAAACAGCCGGAGCGCGCTTTCCCCGCCGTACATGCCCGGCCTGCGAAGGGCGGAGTTCAGCTGACGAAGCAGATAGTCGCGGACCTCGCCGATTGTGCGGCTCGTGCCGTCGTCACTGGTCATCGTTCGCTCTCTGTTCTGTTGCCCGGGAACAGAAATCCCCCGGTGAGTCCGCGGACTCACCGGGGGATTTCAGGGGCGAAAACCTCAGGCCACCGCGTCGTTCTTCTCGTCCGACGAAGAGGACGAGGACGACGCCGAGTCCGCCGCGTGGCGGGCCATGCGCTTCTTCAGCACCAGCGTCACCACCACGCCGATCACCAACGCCGCTCCCAGGCCTGCCCACTGGAAGCCCTTCAGCCACTTGTCGGCGACCACGCCCAGGTAGTAGATGAGCGCCGTCGTTCCGCCCGCCCACACGATGCCGCCGAGGGCGTTCGCGATCAGGAAGCGCGGGTAGTGCATGTTGAGCGACCCCGCGAGCGGGCCGGCCAGGATGCGCAGCACCGCGACGAACCGGCCGAAGAACACCGCCCACATGCCGCGTTTGTGGAACATCCGTTCGGCGCTCGCGATGTGATCGGGGCCGAAATGCTTGGGGAACTTCCGGCCCGCCCACGCGAACAGCCGTTTGCCGCCCTTGCGGCCGATCAGGTATCCGATGCTGTCGCCGATGATCGCGCCCGCGGTGGCCAGCGCGCCGATCCACACCGGGTTCAGCCCGCTGTGCGACGACGCCAGCAGCGCCGCGCTCACCAGCACGATCTCCCCCGGCAGCGGGATGCCCAGGCTTTCGACCATCACCACCAAGCCCACCAACAGGTAGACCGAGAGCGGAGGGATCGCCTCCAGCACGTGGTCGATGTTCACTGCCAACCCCCTTGTGATTCGTGCCTGGTCTCCGCAGGGTACCCAGCTCGCGGCGATCCTCGCGTCCACCTGGAGTCGGGGGTGGGGTCCGCCTTCCGGCAGGGGTTTTTCAGGGTTTTTCCGACATAACACGCAAAGCGCGCGATTCGAAGTACTCCCGTTCCGGCAGGCTCAAGGTGCGCTGCGCGGCTCGGACGTAGCAGTCGTGCGCGCCTCGCGGGTCTCCGGACAGTTCCAGGAGATGTGCGCGGACGACGTCGGCGCGGTAGTGGTCCACGTCGGCGGCGTCCAGTTCGCTCAGCGCGAGCGCCGGGCCTTCGACGCTGGCGAGCGCGACTAAGCGGTTGAGCGTGACCATCGGGCCGGGGGCGATCTGCTGGAGAAGGTCGTACAGCACCAAGATCTGCGGCCAGTCCGTGGCGGCGGCGGTCGGGGCTTCGTCGTGCACCGCGGCGATGGCGGCCTGCAGTTGGTACGGGCCGACTGGGGTGGTCGCCAGCGCGTGTTCGATGAGTGCGCTGCCTTCGGCGATCGCGGACGCGTCCCAGAGCGAGCGGTCTTGTTCCGCCAACGGCACGGGGATTCCGTCCGAGCCGGTGCGGGCGGGGCGGCGGGCGTCGGTGAGCAGCATGAGGGCGAGCAGTCCGGCGACCTCGCCGTCGGCAGGCCGCAGCGCGTGCAGTTGCCGGGTGAGCCGGATGGCCTCGGCGGTCAGCTCGACCCGGTTCACCGCGTCGCCGGAGCTAGCGGTGTGGCCTTCGGTGAACACCAGGTACAGCACCTGCAAGACCGCGGCGACGCGTTCCGGCAGCTCGTCCTGCGGCGGCAGAGCGAACTCCGCACCGCGCAGTTTGTGTTTCGCCCGGCTGATCCGTTGGCCGATCGTCGGCTCCGGGACGAGGTACGCCCGCGCGATCTCGGCGGTGGTCAGGCCGCCGACGGCGCGCAAAGTGAGGGCCACTTGCGACGGTCGGGTCAACGCCGGATGGCAGCAGAGCAACAGCAGGGTGAGGGTGTCGTCCTGCTGCGGCACGAGTTCGAAGGACGGCGGTTCCAGCGCGGCGACCGTCTCCTCACGACGGATCCGCGCGGCTTCGTTGCGCCACATCTCGATCCGCCGCCGGGAGGCCGTCGTGATGAGCCAGGCCTTCGGATTGTCCGGGACCCCGTCCTTCGGCCATTGCACGGCGGCGGCGAGCAGCGCCTCCTGCACGGCGTCCTCGCATTTGCCGAAATCGCCGTAGCGGCGCACGAGCGCGGTCAGCACCTGCGGGATGAGATCGCGCAGGAGGCCGTCGATCACAGCTCGAAGTCCACGTCGCCGGTCAGGCCCATCACCGGCCGCACCTCGATCGTCGCGAACGGGGCCTCCGGGATCCGCGCGGCGATCTCCAGCGCGCGGGCCTCCGAATCGCATTCGAGCAGGTAGAACCCGGCGAGCTGTTCCTTGATCTCGGCGAACGGGCCGTCGGTGGTGCTCACACCGTCGGTGCGCACGTGGACCTGCTTCGTCAGTTCCGGCGCGGCCAGCCGCTCGGAGACAATCCGCTCGCCTTCCAGCTCCTCGTGGAACCGCTGGTAGGCGCGCAGGCCCTCAGCCTTCTGCTCGTCGGTCATCCCCGCCCAGGCCGCGCGCGACGCCGGGTTGCCGTAGATCAGGACCAGATACTTCATCCGAAGCCTCCTCGAAAAGTTTTCTACCCCTGATGTCGAAGCCGCGCGGACAGCTTCGACGTCCCGGACGTAACCCGCATCCGGGAAAAGGAGAACACAAAATGTCCGAGAACGAGATCCGCGACCTGCTGGCCGAGCACACCGCCGCGACGCACGCGAAGGACCCGCAGCGGCTCGTCGCCTGCTACGCGGACAAGGCGGTCCGGTTCGACCTCGCCCCGCCGCTGCGCACGACCGGCGCTTCCGCGGAGTACGTCACGCAGTGGTTCAGCACCTTCGATGGTCCGATTTCCCGCACCTACCACGACGAGGAGATCACCGTGTCCGGCGATCTGGCGGTGGTGACAGCGCTGACCAAATTGACCGCGACCCCGCAAGGCCAGAGCGAATCGTTCACTCTCTGGTTCCGCAGCACGTTTGCCTTGCAGCGTCGCGAAAACGGCTGGCTGATCTCGCACGAGCACAGCTCGACGCCGTTCCACATGGACGGTTCGTTCCGCGCCGCCGTCGATCTCCAGCCCTGAAAAGCCGTGAGGGGAACCCTGAGGGAATCAGATTCCCTCAGGGTTCCCCTCACGGACGGTTCAGAGGATCTCGGCGGCCGAACCGACGTCCGGCGGTCCGAGGTCGGGGTTCAGCGCCCCGGCGTCGACCAGCTCCACCTCGACCTTGTGCGGCTGGATCCGCCCGTCGCGGATGTCCTCCGCGTAGTGGCACGCCACCCGGTGCCCGGCCCCGATCTCGCGCAGCTGCGGACGATCGGTGTCGCACAGGCTTTCCTGCTTCCACGGGCAGCGCGTGTGGAACCGGCAGCCCGACGGCGGATTGGCCGGCGAAGGAAGGTCACCGGCGAGCAGGATCTGCTCCCGGCTGTCCTCCACCACCGGATCCGGCACCGGGATCGCCGACAGCAGCGCGCGCGTGTAGGGATGCAGCGGGTTCTGGTACAGCTCCTCCGACGTCGTTTCCTCGACCAACGCGCCGAGGTACATCACGCCGATCCGGTCGGAGATGTGCCGGACCACCGCGAGGTCGTGCGCGATCACCACGTAGGTGAGACCGAGCTCTTCCTGCAGATCCTCCAGCAGGTTCACCACCTGCGCCTGCACCGAAACGTCCAGCGCGGACACCGGTTCGTCGGCGACGATCAGGTCCGGCTCCACCGACAGCGCACGCGCGATGCCGATGCGCTGGCGCTGACCGCCGGAGAACTCGTGCGGATACTTCCGCAGCGCGGTCTCCGGAAGGCCGACCGCGTTCAGCAGCTCGCGCAGCCGTTTCGCGGTGGATTCCTTGTCCTTGTCGAGCCCGTGCGCGCGCATGCCCTCGACGAGAATCGACTCGACCGACTGGCGCGGGTCCAGGCTCGACATCGGGTCCTGGAACACCATTTGCATCCGCCGCCGCGCCTTGCGCAACTGCTCGCCCTTGAGCTTCGCGACGTCGGTGCCGTCGAAGACGACCTTGCCGTCGGTCGGCTCGTTGAGCCGCAGGATCGCGCGGCCCAGCGTCGACTTGCCGCAGCCGGATTCGCCGACCAGGCCGTAGGTTTCGCCGCGGCGGATCGACAGGTCGACCCCGTCGACCGCGAACACGTGGCCCACCGTGCGGTCCACGACGATGCCGCGCTTGATCGGGAAGTGCACCTTGAGGCCGGTGACCTCGAGCAGCACCTCGTCGGTGTTCGCCACCGTCATCGGGTTCCTCCTCCTGCCGCCACGGCGGGTTGCACCGGGTTGTGGCAGCGCAGCAAGCCGTTCCGGTCGGGAACGAGCTCCGGCGAATGCTCCAGGCAGGCCGCGACCGCGTTCGGGCAGCGCGGCGCGAACGCGCAACCGCCGTCCCACGGGATGTTGTCGGCGACCGAACCGCGGATCGGCACCAGCTTCTCGCCGCGGCCCTCGTCGAGCCGCGGGATCGAGGCCAGCAGGCCGTGCGTGTACGGATGCCTCGGCTGCGCGAACAGCGAATGCCGTTCCTGGCGCTCCACGATCCGGCCGCCGTAAAGCACGTTGACCTCGTCGCAGAGCCCGGCGACGACGCCGAGGTCGTGCGTGATCATCACCAGCGCGGTTCCGGTGTCCTGCACCAGTTCCCGCAGCAGGGCGAGGATCTGCGCCTGGATCGTCACGTCGAGCGCGGTGGTCGGCTCGTCCGCGATGAGCAGCCGGGGACGGCACGCCAGCGCGATCGCGATCAGCGCGCGCTGGCGCATCCCGCCGGAAAGCTGGTGCGGGTACTCGGAAAGCCGCCGCGTCGGGTCGGGAATGCCGACCTTGTCGAGCAGTTCCGCCGCTTCGATCCGCGCCTTCTTGCGCGGCATGTCGCGGTGGCGCTCCAGCACCTCGGTGATCTGCAGCCCGATCGGGATGACCGGGTTCAGCGAGGACAGCGGGTCCTGGAACACCATGCCGAGATCGCGGCCGCGCCGGTCGCGCATCTCGCGGTCGGACAGGGTCAGCAGGTCGGTGCCCTCGAAGCGCACCGAACCGCTGACGGTGTTGCCGCGCTTGGCGAGCAGCCGCATGATCGCGAGCGAGGTCACCGACTTGCCGCAGCCGGACTCGCCGACCAGCCCGACCGTCTGGCCGGGTTCGACGTCGAAACTCACGCCGTCGACCGCGGTGAACGGGCTTTCGCCGCGGCGCTGGAACACGACCTTCAGGTCGCGGACTTCGAGAAGTGCCACGGGGTCACCGCCGGTTCTTCGGGTCGAGGGCTTCGCGGAGGGACTCGCCGAGCAGCGTGAACCCGAGCGCCACGATGATGATCGCGATCGCCGGGTAGTAAGCCAGCTCGGGCCGGATGTCGAGGAAGTGCTGGGAAGCGTTGCCCAGCATCAATCCCCACTCCGCGCGGGTCGGGTCCGGGTCGCCGAGACCGAGGAACGACAGCGCCGCGGCCTCCAGGATGGCGGTCGCCAGGGTCAGCGTCGCCTGCACGATCACCGGGCCGAGCGAGTTCGGCAGCATGTGCCGGAACACGATCGTCGTCCGCTTCACGCCGAGCGACGTCGCCGCCAGCACGTGGTCCGCCTCGCGCTGGGCGAGCATCGAACCGCGCAGCAGCCGGGCGAAAATCGGCACGCCGATGATCGACACCGCGATGATCACCGTCCACTGGCTCGGCTTCGCGAACAGCGCCGCGATCGAAATCGCCAGCAGCAGCGAGGGAAACGCCAGCAGCACGTCGACGATGCGCATGAGGACGGTGTCGACCCAGCCGCCGAACGCGCCCGCGAGCCCGCCGATGAGCGCGCCGAGCAGCACGCCGATCACCGTGGCGAGCACGCCGACCAGCAGCGTCTGCTGCGCGCCGATCAGCAGCCGGGACAGGAAGTCGCGGCCGAAGTCGTCGACGCCGAGCGGGAATCCGGGCTGTGCGCCCGGAATGATGCCCCGGCCGAGGATGACCTTGTCCTGCAGATACCGGACCTGCGGGTCCTTCGGCGCGAGCAGCGGCGCGAAAATCGCCAGCAGCAGGAACAGCACGGTGATGACGCCGCCGACGATCGCCACCGGGCTGCGCAGCATCCGGCGCAGCGCCTCGGCGCCGAGGCTGCGCCCGCCCGCCGACGCGGCGGCGAGCTTGTCGATCGGCTCTTTCTTCTTGTTCAGCAGAGTGTTCACCGCACACGCACCCTCGGGTCGATGAGCCCGTAGGAAATATCCACGAGCATGTTCACGAGCACGTAGACCAGTGCCCCGAGAAGCAGCAGCGCCTGCAGCCGCGGGTAGTCCCGCTTGTCGATCCCTTCCGCCAGAAGGAATCCGAGGCCGCGGAAGTTGAAGACCCGCTCGGTCAGCACGGCGCCGCCGAGCAGCGCGCCGGTCTGCAGGCCGATCGTGGTGATCACCGGCAGCAGGGCGTTGCGCAGCACGTGCCGCTGGCGGACCACGGGCTGCGTGAGGCCCTTGGAGTTCGCGGTGCGGATGAAGTCCTCGTTGAACACGTCGAGCACCGACGCGCGGGTGATCCGGGTGATCACCGCGAGCGGAATGGTGGCGAGCGCGAGGGCGGGAAGAATGAGGTGCTTGATCGCGTCCCAGACCGCGTCCCATTCGCCGGTCATCATTCCGTCGAGAATGGCGAAATGCGTGACGACGGTGGCGTCGATGCCGGGAGCCTGCCTGCCCTGCGACGGCAGTCCGAGCGGCGTGGAAAGCAGGTCCTGCATCATGTAGCCGAGGAAGAAGATCGGCACCGCGACGCCGACCAGGGTCAGCACGATGATGACGTTGTCGACGATCTGGCCGCGGAACCGGGCGGCGAGATAGCCGAACGAAATGCCGGCCACCACGGCGATGATCATCGCGGTGATGCCCAGTTCAATGGTGGCGGGAAGGAACGTGCCGATCTCCGACATCACCGGCCGGGACGACACGAGCGAATTGCCGAAATCCCCGGTGACCGCACGGCCGAGGAATTTGAAGTACTGCACGAAAATCGGCTGGTCGAGGCCGAGCACGTGGTTCAGGTTCGCCAGTTTTTCCGGCGTCGCCTTGTCCCCGAGCAGAGCGGACGCGGGCCCGCCGGGGAGTGAGCGCAACCAGGCGAACACCAGGATGGACAGGATGAGGAGCGTCGGGATCGCTTGTAGCAGCCGACGCACGAGAAAACGGAGCACGAGTAGTCCTTTGTGTACAGCCCGGGAACGAGGCCAAGGGCAGGCGCGGTAGCGCCTGCCCTTGGCCTGGCTGCTCAGTGGTGCACGTCAGCCGATCGTGACGGTGTCGAAGCGTTCGTCGGTGAGCGGGCTGGCCACCACGCCCTTGATCTTCGGGCCGACCACGATCGCCGGCGTCGGGTAGGCGATCGGGATGGCGGGCAGGTAGTCCATGATCTTCTTGTTGGCGTCCTGGTACGCCTTGGTGTGCGCGTCGCCGGCCGGCGCGGCGTCCGCGTCGGCGAGCGCCTTGAACAGATCCGGGTTGTCGAAGCCGAATTCCGGCTTCTTGCGACCGAAGAAGGTGCCGACGAAGTTGCCCGCGTCGTTGTAGTCACCGGTCCAGCCGAGCAGGTGGATGTCCTGCTTGCCGTTCTGCTGCACGTCGTCCTTGTACCCGCCGTTCCACGACTCGGCGACCGGCTGCACGTTGATGCCGATGGCCTTCAGGTCCTCGGAGATCGCGGTGTAGGTGTCGGCCGGGTTCGGCATGTAGGGCCGGGTGACCTCGGTCGGGTAGTAGAACTTGATGGTCATGCCCTCGGCGCCGGCTTCCTTCAGGAGCTGCTTGGCGCGGTCCTTGTCGTACGGGTACTTGGTCACGTCGTCGGTGTAGCCGGAGATCGCCTTCGGCACGAACTCGGTCGCGACCTCGGAACCCTCGGCCAGCTTGGAGCGCACGAACTGCTCGCGGTTGATGCCGTAGGCCAGCGCCTGGCGGACCTTCGGGTTCTGCAGCTTCGCGCCGTTGGGGCCGCTCTGGTTGATGCCGAGGTAGAGCACGTTGAACGACGGGCGGATCAGCACCTGCTCGCCGTCGTTGCGCAGCAGCCCGTAGTCGGCGGGGGCCGGGAAGTCGTACCCGTTGATGTCGCCGGCCTTGAGGGCCTGCTTGCGGGCGTTCTCGTCCGGGATCACCTTGAACACGAGCTTGTCCAGCTTGGCAGGCTGCGGCATCGTGCTGGTGTCGTTGCGCACCAAGGTGATCTGGCCGTTGCCCTGGTCCCAGCTCTCGAACTTGAACGGGCCGGTGCCGGTCGGGTGCTTGTAGCCGTACTCCGGGTACGTGATCGACGTGCCGGAGCCGGTGACCTTGTCCGCGTTGTACTTCTGCAGCGCGGTGGGGCTCTGGATCGCGAACGACGGCAGCGTGAACGCGGCCGGGAAGGCGCCCTTCGCGCGGGTCAGGTTCAGGACCGCGGTGTGGTCGTCCTTCGCCTCGCAGCTCTGGTAGACCGGCTTGCCGGTCGTGGTGCCCTCGTTGTTCTTGAAGCCCTCGAAGACGTCGCCGTAGTAGATCATCTGGCTCTGGGCGGTGGCGCCCTTCATGTTGTACCAGCGATCGAAGTTGAAGCAGACGGCCTTCGCGTCGAACGCGGTGCCGTCGCTGAACTTCACGCCCTGCTTGAGATCGAACGTCCAGGTCTTGCCGTCGTTGCTCGGCGTCCACTTCGTGGCGAGCGACGGGGCCAGGTCAGCGGTGCCCGGCTTGTTCTGGATCAGCGTGTCCAGCATCTGCCGGGTGATCCGGAACGTCTCGCCCTCGTCGTTGAAGATCGGGTCGAACATCTTCGGGTTGCCGGTGTTGCCGAAGACCATGGTGCCCCCGGAACCACCGCCTCCGGACTCGTCGCGCTTCGATTCCGCGCACGCGGACAGCGAGACCGCGAGCGCGCCCGCGAGTCCGATCAGAGCTGCCCGGCGTGTTCGGGTCAGCCGCAATTGCTGCATCTGGCACCCCTTGGGAATGTTCGGTGTATCGAAATTCACCGTCGGCGGTCAGTTCGGGAAGACCAGTGCGATCGGTGTGTTCGGTGACACTAGCGGGAACTCGGCCCCCGCTTAAGCACGTGAGGTTACGATCGCGCTACGTAAACCCCAAATTGACCGCAACGTGTCGGCAATTGTGCGCTCTGCGTAGCGAAAACCGCCGGTTTGGTACGTTGAGTGGCGGTTTGCTCACCCGGTTGGCCTAGCGGAGCGGGTTGTCCGTTCCGGGTGCCGTGGATGTTCCGGAACCCCTGCGACGGGCCTTCGGAGTTGCCCGCGAAGGGCACTGAAACAGCCCGAATGCACTCGAGTTTCCAGTGCTCGCGCATTCCGCGCAATAGCCGTTTTCGCTGGCCGCAAACCGATGTCGAGCAGGCATTCCGGTTGTTCAGACCAGCTGGTCCGCGGCCTCGCGAGTGCCGTCGACAGCGAACCAGCCGCGTTCGAACAACTGCCAGCGCCGCAGTTCGCCGCGGGCCGCTTCGCCGTCCCGGGCGACTGCCCTGGACAACCGTTCAGCCTCGGTGCCGCCCTCGATCCAGCACAGCCGCGAAAGCCGGGACCGGACCGCCTGACGTCCACTCGAGACGCCTTCCAGCACCAGCACCTCGGGCACCTCGACGCGCACCAGCACACCGGGCCGCGGCGTGCCGGAGGTCCAGTCCACCTTGCGGTACTCGCCGGGCCTGCCTTGCGCCAGCGGCGTCAGCACGCCGTCTTCCAGCTGCGGCCACCACGCGACGGGATCGTCCCAAGTGGCGAAGGCATCAGTACTGACCAGCGCCGCGCGCGAGCCGAGAGCGTCGACCGTCTCAGCGGCGAGAGTGGACTTCCCGGCCCCGGACGGACCGTCGATGGCGAGCACCCGGACGCCGCCGAGCCGGGGCGGAGCGGCGAGCAGTGCGGAGATCAGAGCACGCGTGCCGGGCTCGCTTCGGGCAGGCCGTCCACATTGTCAGGCGCGGACGTGCGCTTCTCCAGCTCGGCGATGCGCGCTTCCAGGTCGCGCTGGGTGTCTTCGAGTTCGCAGCGCAGCAACGCGGTCTCCTCGACCGCGGTCCGCACCTCTTCCTCCAGGTGCCCGACCTCGGTCGAAAGCTGCAACGCGACCAGCGCCAGCACCACGCCGGCCAGGAAAAACACGAAGTTCGACGGGGTGGCGACCCCGGTGAGATGCGCCAGGAACTCCGCGACTGGCGGGACCACCGCGAGCACCACGACGCCGAGCGCGACCACGAGCCAGATGCCGGCGTACTTCTCGCGCAGCTTGCGCCGCCGCATCATCTCGACGACGACGAGCAGCACCAGCGCCGCGATGACGATGCTCAGTACCTGCCAGCCTGCCATGGCAGCCTCCCTACGCCGCTGCGGACGAGTCGACGGACGGACGACGGCGCACGAGCGCGAGCAGCAGGGCGAGCCCCGCGCGGCCCAGGTACACCGCGGACTTCACCGGCGAATGGCTCGGCTTGCCGCCCGCCCGTTCGCGCATGACCACCGGAGTCTCCCGAATGGACAGCTGCGCCCGGATCGCCATGACCAGCGCCTCGACCGTGTCGCCGAGGTACTCGGCCGGGTAGTAGCCGGCGAACAGGCGGATCGCGCGCGGGCCCATCGCCTTGAACCCGGAGGTGACGTCGGTGAGCTTGCTGCCGGACAGCCTGCTGAACACCAGCGACAGCGCGACCATCGCGTACTTGCGCGGCCCGACCGCGCGGTAGGCGCCCTTGCCGGCGAACCGGGAGCCGATCGCGATGTCGGCGCCCTCGTCGAGGAGCCGCAGCAAGGCACCGACCTCGTCCGGGTCATGCTGGCCGTCCGCGTCGACCTGGACGACAGCGTCGTAGCCGCGTGCGGCGGCGTAACGGAAACCGGTGCGCATCGCGCCGCCCACGCCGAGGTTCACCGACAGCCGGGCCACCCGGACGCCGCAGGCGCGGGCGAGTTCGGCGGTGCGGTCGGTCGAACCGTCGTCGACCACCAGCACGTCCGCAGCCGGCAGCGACTGCTTGACCTGGGTGAGCACCGAAGCAACGCTGTCTTGTTCGTTGAGCGCGGGCATCACGATGAGCACGCGTCGAGTGCTCACGGATGTGCTGGACACGGCAGTCACCATAACCGCTTACTGACCGTTCGCCGTGGTAGGGGCGGTCACGCCGGACTGTCCGGCGATTTCGTAGATCGTCGCGCCCTCGTTGTGGAACACCACGCGGAACTGCGGTCCGGGCCGGACCCGCGCCACGCCGACGGACTCGATCGCGTTTTCCGCGGCCTTCCCCCTGGCCTGGATCAGATAACGCACCCGCAGGTCGGTGAGGTCGGCGCGGACCTGCTGGTACTTGTCGATGTCGTTGACCCACGCGCTCAGGTACGCGGCCTTGGTGTTCGCCTCGGCGCCGTAGAAGGTCCACTCGACCGGCTGAACTCCGGCCAGCGCGTACATCCACGCGGACCCGTCGGACCGGTTGTTCATCACCCGCTCGCCCGGCACGGTGTGCTGGCCCAGCCAGGCGAAGGCGGCTTCCTCCGCCTTGGAAACGGTCGGCCCGTCCTGGTAGGTGACGGCCAGCCGGCTCGCGTTGCGGCCGGCGTAACCGCCCTTGCTCAGGCCGCCGCACACCACCAGCAGCAGTGCGACCCCGACCACGCCGAGCATGGCCGGCTTGAGGTTGACCCGCGGCTGCACCTTCCGCGCGAACCAGGCGGCGGCGGTGTGCGCGAACTCTCCGAACGCGACCGCGCCCGCCAGCGGCACCAGCGCGGCGATCCGCCAGTGGTCGTTGTAGAAGAGGCTGGTCATCTTCTGCATGATCGGCGAGTTGATCGACACCGTCAGCATGAAGAGGCCGCCGAACACGACGTACGCGGCGACCAGCCACAGCATCCGCCGGTGCCGCACCAGCAGGACGAGCCCGACGAACGCGGGCACGCCGATCCACCACTGCGGGAAGTCCGACATCGGGGAAAACGTGATCGTCTGGCCCAAGCCGCCGGCGAGCGTGGTCTCCGGCGCCCAGTACGCGCTCGTGACCCCGCCGGCGTTGTACAGCGAGGGCAGCACCAGCGGCACGCCGAGCACGATCGCCAGCACTCCGGTCGCGATCAGCGAAGGCAGGCTGCGCCGCCATTCGATCTTCTCGAAACGGCAGAGAACGGCGACAAGAATGAGCAGGAAATAAACAACGACCACGAACACGACACTGGTGTGCAGACCGCACAACCCGGCCACGCCGACCCCGATCGCGACCGGACCGGCGATGCCGTTCGGCTTCAGCAAATAGCGGCCGAGCGCCAGCATCGCCGGAACCAATGCGACCCCGGCGACGTAGGGCCACAACGGACCGCGCCACAACGAGTCGTACGGGAAGGCGCTGAACCACGTGCTGACCGCGGCGGCCGCGGCGGTGCCGAGCGCGGGCATTCCCCAGACCCGGCACAGCGCGGCGACCCCGAACGGCACGGTGAAAATCACCGCCAGCGCGGCAAGGTTCAGCGTGGGCATCATGGTCAGCCCGCCCTTGCCGAAAACCAGCGCGAGCAAGGCGTGATACGTGTCGGGATAGAAGTAGTTGCCCTGGTTCGGCAGGTTGGCGATAGTGCCCACAGTGGACGGCCGGGCGTCGCCGTGTTCGGCGATCCAGCGGATCAGGTTGCCGTGGAACGGCGCGTCCCAGCCCTGCTGGACGGTGTTGATCCCGTTGGCGCCGCGCAAGAAAGTGACCGTGCCCACGCCCAGTGCGACGACGACGCCCGCCGCCATCACGAGGTGGTCGCGCAGCGGCAGCTTCTCCGGCTCCTCGCCCGCCCAGTCCGGGTGCCTGCGGGCACGCAGCCGTTGTGCCGCGAACGCCAGGCCGAAGCCGACGGCGGCGAGCACCAGTGTCCACAGCACGACGTCGAGGAGCGACCAGCGGATGCCGAGGCCGCCCAGCACCGGGACGCCGAGCGCGATGATCCCGAACGTCAGCAGCGGCGCCGCCGCCGCGAGCGTCCACCCGCGCAACCGGATGGCCGCTCCGAAGACGAGCCCAGGCACCCAGAATGCAAGCAGCACCAAAAGAACGTTCATCGAATTCGAATCCAACCCTGATTGGCTTTCGCCATCCGACGCGCGCCGGGAACCGGCGGCTCGGAACTCACACTACTGCGACGCTAAGAACACGCTTCACCCGTGTCAGACGTTGCTTCCGCGGACGAATTGGCGAGTACGAACACCAGTACGACGACGAGCCCGGCCATCGGAGCGACGGCGAGCGAAACGACGGCGCGCAGCACGGTGTCGCCCGGAACCGCGAGCAACAACGCGGACGCGGTGACCGCGACCACTGCCCAGGTGATCAACACGCGGTTGGCCTGAGCGCGCGCCACCAGCACGGCGGTGAGCAACTGCATCGGCACCAGCAGCACCGAGGACCACACGAGCCCGGCGACCGCCCAGCCGTCCACCTGGTACTTCGGGCCGTTGACGAACTGCACCGCCCACGGCCCGATCAGCATGCCGACCAGCGCGCCGAGCGCGGCCAGCGCGAGCGCGGCGAAGGTGCCCAGCAGCAGCACCCGGCGCAGCCTGCTCCGGCCGTCCGCAGTGGCGGAAAGCCGCACCACGAACGGCACAGCGAGCGACTGCACCGGCGCGACCAGCGTCAGCGGCAGCCGGGCGATGACCAGCGCGGCGAACACCGCGCCGAGCCGCTCCCGGTCGCCGCCGGGGGCGAGCAGGCCGACCAGCGCGGGGTACCCGGTGATGACCGTCGCGGTAAGCGCCGCGCCGAGCAGCAGCATGAGCATCCGGCGGCTGGTGACCCCCCAGCCGTCGCCGTCCGCGCGGACGTCCAGCAGCCGCCACGCCTTGCGGATGAACAGCAGCCAGGCGAACGATCCGGCCGCGACCGCCAAGGCCAGCGGCACCAGCCGGTACGCGGTGGCGATCACCAGCAGGCCCAGCACCAGCGCGCGGACCGCGGGTTCGGCGACGATCAGCCCGGCGAAGTGCTTGACCTGGTGCTGGCCGATCAGCAGGCCGCGCACGCCGAACTGGCAGGCGAACGCGACCCCGCCGGCCACCACCACGAGAGCGAGTTCCCAGGTGCCGTGGAACAGCCGGTCGTTGATCGGCGGGATGAGCAGCGCCAGCCCGAACGCCCCCGCGGCCGCCGCCGAGACGGCCACCGCGCGCAGCGCTCCGCGACCCGCGACGCCGCCGGTCAGCGCCGCCGTCGCGGACTGCCGGGAGAGCTCCTGCTCCAGCGGGGACAACGCGCTGCCGAGGCCCATCAGGAGGCCCCAGAAGGTGAGGAAGGTCGCGTACTGGTCCGGCGGCAGCAGCCGCGCGCAGGCGACGGTGAGGACGTAGCCGAGGATGATCGCCACGATCAGCGAACCGCCGAGCTTGCCCGCGGTGCGATGGGTGTCCCGGACGACACCGTTGGCCGCCTCGCCGGTGTCCGCCACGCTCATCGGCGCCGCAGCCGAGCGCGCAAGGCGAGGAACAACCCGCGGAACACACCCGAACCGAACCCGGCCGCGAACACCGGCAGCAAGGTGCCGACCGCCCGCGCCTCGGCGGTGCTGGCCCCGCACTTCTTGACCGCGGCCGCAGCCGCCGCCGACCCGGCGATCCCGAGCGCGGCAGTCGTTTTCGGCTTCTTCACCGCCAGTCCGGCTCCGACCGCGCCGACCGCGAGCGCGCCGAACAGCGCGGTGCGCGCCGGCCCGGGCGAACCGAGGTAGGAATCCACGTATGTGGTCCCCCGGAAGAACGACTGCGCCCAGAACTTCTTGAGCGAATCGCGGCCGTGGTAGGTCCCGGAGAACTGCGGGGCAAGGTGAATGCGCGCGCGTTCGGCGATCCAGCGCAGCATGCGGGTGTCGTCGCTGGCCAGCCGGACGTCGTCGAACAGCGATTCGAAAGCGGCGGCGGAGCCCTCGAGCAGATCGCGGCGGGCGCAGAAAAATCCGGTGCCCTTCGGGTACAGGTCGAATTCCTCGATACCGAACGACGTCAGCTTCGGATCCGCGAAGTACTTGCGCCACGAGAATGCGACGAGCCCGGCCATGAAACCGGCGTAAGGATTGCGTTCGGACGCGACGTTGATGTGGCCGTTCCAGGCCGTGCGTTCCGGGTGGCCGGTCAGCTGGTCGCGCAGAAAACCGAGGCTGCCGGTGTCCACGAGCACGCGACTGTCCAGCAGCAGCAGCCATTCGCCGGACGCCTTCGCCATTCCGGCCCGGCGAGCCTCGAACCGGCCGCTGTTGGACTGGCTCAGCACGGTGATGCCGTGCTGGTCGCGCAGCCGGGCGAGCCGGGCGGGCGTGCCGTCGGTGCTCCCGTCGTCCACGACAAGGATTTCCACCGGCCACCGCGCCGCCTCGGCCGAGGCGATCAGCGCGCCGACGCTGCGGTCGATCCAGTCTTGTTCGTTGTAGACCGGAATGACGACGCTGAGCGACGGGAGGGGCGGATTCGCACTCACCCCGGCGAGGCTACCCTGTACCGGGCGGGGCGGAGCGCACAGCATCCTGGCCCGCGCCGTTGACCTGCTGTTCACCCGGCTGTGGCCGGCCCGGAGATTGGGTGATCCACGGTGATTTCGTTCATTGTCGGCACCACCGCGGAACTGATCAAAATCGCGCCGGTCTTCCATCGCGTCGCCGAACGCGGAGCGAAACCGGAGATCTGGTTCACCGCACAGCACGTGGACGAGGTCGCGGACGTGCTCTCGGATTTGAAGCTCCCGGAACCCGCGCTGTGGTTCGTGCCGCGTGCGCAGGCGCACAATCTCGAATCCCCGGCCCAGGTGCCGGGCTGGGCGGCGCAGGTCATGCGCACCGCGTGGAGCCGCCGCGCCGAACTGCGCGCACGGTTGTCGTCGGACGGCCGCCCGCCGCTGGTGCTGGTGCACGGCGACACGTTCACGACGCCGTACGGGGCGTTGATCGGCAAGAAGGTGCTGAAGGCCCGCGTCGGCCACATCGAGGCGGGCACGCGGTCGGGCAGCATTCTGTCGCCGCTGCCGGAAGAACTGAACCGCAAAATCGCCGGGAGGCTGGTGGACATCCACTTCTCCCCCAGCGAGCGCGAGGTGCAGAATCTGCGCAACGCCCGCGGTGTCGTGGTGAACACGGAAGCGAACACGGCGATCGACTCGATGCGCCAAGTCGTAGACCAGCCGCTGGATGTCCCTGGTTTGCCGGAAAAGTTCGGCCTGGCAACCCTGCACCGATTCGAACTGGTCTCCCGCGCGGATAAGTACCGTGAGGTCTTGGAAATCCTGCGCGCGCAGAGCCGCAAGATGCCGATCCTGTACATGGCAGGCGCCCCCGAGCGGGAAAAGATCCGGGCCCTGGGCTTGGACAACCTGTTCGACGACAAGTTCATCGCCCAGCCGAAGATGCGGTATCTGAAGTTCCTGCCGCTAGTCGCCCGAGCCGAGTACGTAGTCACGGACTCCGGCGGCCTGCAAGAAGAATGCGGCTACCTCGGCCTGCCGTGCGCCGTCCACCGAGCCCGCACCGAACGCCACGTAGGAATCGGCGAAAACGTAATCCTGACCGAAATGCGCGGCGACAAACTGCAGGAATTCCTAGACACCTACGAACACCGCCGCAGCGATTCCTGGATGGACAAATACCACCCGTCCGACATCGTAGTGAACTCACTCGCACAACTAGGCTACTGCTAACCCAGCCACAACCAGCCACCCCTAACCAACGCGCCCACAACGCGGGATCGCGTCGGCGTCTGACGGAGCTGCGCACCATGATCGAGCCGATCGACGCGCACAGCACGCCCAGCACGCCGCCTTCGGCGCAGGACGGGACCATCCCGGGGGGCGGCGGCTCGGGGTAGAGATCCCGGTAGTTGAGACCCTTGCCGTTCGGGGCGTCCTCCCAGAAGACGCTCACCTGGCCTTCGAACCGGAAGATCGAACCCCACACGTACGGCTTGCCGAGCAGCACCGCGGCGTCGTTCACCAGGTAGCGCGTGGCGAAGTTGTCGGTGCCGTCGAGGATCAGGTCGTACTGCTCGAAGATCTCCAGCGCGTTCGCCGATTCGAGGCGCTCGGTGTGCAGGTGCACCTTGACCAGCGGGTTGATCTCGGCGATCGACTCCTGCGCCGACGCGGCCTTGAGCTTGCCGACGTCGGACTGGCCGTGGATCACCTGGCGCTGCAGGTTGGATTCGTCGACGACGTCGAAGTCGATGATGCCGAGCGTGCCCACGCCGGCGGCCGCCAGGTACAGCAGCGCCGGGCTTCCGAGGCCGCCCGCACCGATGACCAGGACCTTCGCGTTCTTCAACCGCTTCTGCCCGACCACCCCGACGTCCGGGATGATCAGGTGACGGCTGTACCGGGCCACCTCTTCCTTGGTGAGCTCGGCTGCCGGCTCGACGAGCGGCGGCAGTGCCGTGTCTGACATCGGGTCCTCCATACTCGCGCGGGTCGCGTAGTCGATCCCAGTATCCCCAACGCGCGCTGGCAAGAGGGACTTCCCTGCTCCCAGATGGTGAGACTCTGTTACTGGCCCGGCGGGGTCGGGTTCGGCCACGCGTTCGGCTTGCACACGTGATGGTCCGCGGCGACCTTGCCCCGGTCGCCGCCGGGGATGTTGTTGAGCATCGCGACGTAGTCGTCGTTCACGCCGAACGACTGCTGCATCATCACCGGCGCGGGCTGGTCGTTTCCTGGGCAGCCCACGTGGTTGTTGCCCAGCGCGTGCCCGACCTCGTGGTTGATGGCGTACTGCCGGTAGCCCGTCATGTCCGAGCCGTAGACCTTCGCGCCGCGCACCCACCGCGACAAGTTGATCAGCACCCGGCCCATGCTTCGCCGGTAACAAGACGCTTCGAATTTGATCTGGAACCCGCACGCGTCCGGCCGGTGCGTGGTGTCCGGCGTGGTGAGGCTCACCCGGAAACTCGGGTTCGGATAGCTCGCGTCGACCCGCTGCAGCCGGATCTCGCCGTTCCACGTCCAGCTGCGCGGATCGGACAAAATGCCCTGCACCGCGGTGCCGAAGCTGTCGTCGCCGGCATAGCTCGCCGGATCGATGCCGTCCTCGACCTCGACTGTGTACGTGTAGAGCTTCCCGGACTTGCCCACGACGTCGCCGGCCCCCGGCACGACGTGCCAGGTGCCCTTGCCGGTCTGGGTGAAATTGCCGCCGTTGGGCAGGTCAGCGGTGGGCACGTTGAGGTTCACCGGCTGCGCGGGGTTCTCCGGGATGCCACCGCCGCCGTCGATCGCGCCCGAGGACGAATCTCCGGACGCGACCTCGCCGCTGCTGCCCGCCGTACCCGCGTCGGACGGGCCGGAAGCGGTGTTGACCGCGACCAGCACGGTGATCACGGCCAGGATCGGCAGCGCGTACACGCGCCAGCCGTAAGTCTTCACGAACCGGGCGAACGGCGACTGCTTCTTCTTCGGCGCCGGACGCTTCTCGGCGTCGTCCTTGGGTTTCCAGGCGGCGGCGAGCGGCTCCGCGCTGGTACGCCGTCCGCCCGGCCGGTATCGGTCCTCGCCGACGCGCTGCGCGGGCTTGCGCGCGGGCCGGTACTGGCCGACGCGCGGGGAGTCGGACTCCGGATCGCTCGAACCGGAAGAACCGGACGACCCCGAAGACCCTGAACGCCGGGCCGACCCGGCGGTCGGGCCCCGCCGGTCTTTCGCTCGCGCGTCCTGCTTCAGCCGGTCCACCGATCCAGGGTGCCACACGGCGGCGACGTTCCCGGCAGCGACTGGCGGGCTCCCCGGCGACGAGTGGTCCCCCGTTCGGGCTACCAGGTACCCCGGTCCGCGCCCTCCCACAGACCGAGCACGGCCCGCGCGACCACCTGCGGACGTTCCATCTGGGCAACGTGTCCGGTGCGCGGGAGGACCAGCATCCGGGCGTGCGGAATCGTCTGCGCGGTCCGCAGCGCGCGCTTGACCGAGATCACCCGGTCGTGGAGTCCCCAGACCACCAGCGTCGGAGCCTGGACCTGTTTGGCGACCGACCACAGCGACCCGGCGCCGAGCGCGGTCCAGCGCCGGAAGATGCCGAACGTGCTGCGCTCCATCGCGGCCAGCGCCCACGGGAAGCCGGCGCGCGCGGCGTGCTCCTCGACCAGTTCGTCCAGCCGGGCGTCCGGAAACCGCGACGGATCGTGGAAGCACAGCTTGATGACCTGCGCGGCGCGTTCGCGGGCGGTCATCCCGGCCATCCGGCGGCGCACCCGCGCCCCGACCACCGGGAGGTAGGCCAGCGCCATCAGCGGATCGGACAGCCGGCGCGGGTCCGGGCGGCGGTCCGGCATCGCCGGGGAGATCAGGGTGAGAGTTCTCACCAGCTCCGGCCGCCGCGCCGCGACCAGCAGCGAGATCGCGCCGCCCATCGAGTTGCCGAGCAGATGGACCGGCTTGCCGATCCGCTCCAGCCTGCCCGCGATGACCTCGGCGTGGTCGTCGAGGCTGTACGCGAACCCGTCCGCCGGTTCCGAATAGCCGAATCCAGGCAGGTCAACGGCCTGTCCGGGCGCGGTCGGGGCGAGCAGCGCGGCGAGGTCGGTCCAGTTCGTGGACGATCCGCCGAGCCCGTGCACGTACACCGCGGGCGTGCCGTCGGGACCGGGCGTGTGCCGGATGTGCA